>CACXBO010000118.1 GCA_902765975.1 Oscillospiraceae bacterium | reverse complement strand
AGAGAGGGCTTTTCAAGGGACGTTACCATTGCGCTTTCGTCACATCCAAATGTCGAGGTCGTTTCCGGCGAGGTGACCGAGATACCTGAGGGACGAGTGATTATAGCCACAGGACCTCTTACGAGCGACGCGATGGCGAACAGGATTGCTGATCTGACGGGCGGAGAGGGGCTGCATTTCTTCGACGCAGTCGCGCCAATCGTTACATTTGAGAGCGTCGATATGGAAAACGCATGGTTTGCCTCGCGTTACGATAAGGGTACTGCGGATTATGTTAACTGCCCTATGACGAAGGAGGAATACGACTCCTTTGTGGCTGAATTGAGAAGCGCAGATGAGGCCGAGCTCCACGGCTTTGACGACGGAGGGGTGTTTGAGGGCTGCATGCCGGTCGAGGTTATGGCTCGCAGGGGACTGGACACGCTTAGATACGGTCCGCTAAAGCCCGTAGGGCTGAAGGACCCGAGGACAGGTCTGGAGCCCTATGCCGTAGTTCAGCTCAGAATGGACAATTCCGACGGCACCCTTTATAATCTCGTAGGCTTTCAGACGCACCTGAAGTTTCCGGAACAGAGAAGAGTGTTTAAGATGATACCCGCGCTTAGAAACGCAGAATTCGTCAGATACGGAGTAATGCACAGAAATACCTATCTTGACTCTCCGCGGCTTCTGGACGATGCGTACAGGCTTAAAACCGATCCGCGAATAAGCTTTGCCGGTCAGATGACAGGCGTTGAGGGATACGTTGAATCAGCGGCGTCGGGACTTGTTGCCGGAGTTTGTGCAGCTCGCGAGGCGCTCGGACTTGCACCTTTGGATTTCCCGAAGGAGACAGCCCTCGGAGCTCTTGCAAAATACGTTTCCGGAGGCAGCGTAGGCGATTTTCAGCCGATGAATATTAATTTCGGAATAATAACCCCGCTTAACTACAGAGTTAAGGGCAAGAGAAACAAGAACGCGGCGATCAGCGAAAGATCGCTGAATATTATAGACGGGCTTTGTAAAGAAGCATAATGTGGGAAAGGATGAAGTATCGGTGAAGGTCATAGTCGACGCAATGGGAGGCGACAACGCACCTTTTGAAATAGTAAAGGGCGCGCTCGATGCTCATAACGAGCTTGGAGTTAGTATTGTCCTTGTCGGAAAAGGCGAAGAAATACTGAAAGCATTGAGCGAGCTTGGATACAAGGATCTTCCGGCGGGAGTGGAGATTGCCAACGCGTCAGAGGTCGTGCTTATGGAGGACGATCCCGCTACGGTCACAAGGGAGAAATCCGACTCTTCAATGACGGTAGGACTCAAAATGCTGAAGGATGGCGGAGCGGACGCAATGGTTTCAGCCGGTTCCACCGGCGCTCTTCTTTCGGGCGCGACCCTTATTGTTAAAAGGATCAAAGGCGTAAGACGCGCCGTCCTTTCGGTTATGCTTCCCAGCGCGGGCAAGGGCTTTTTGATAATCGACTGCGGTGCTAACGCAGAATGTACGCCTGAGTATCTTCTGCAGTTTGCATATATGGGCAGCTACTATATGAAGGGCATTATGGGAATGGAATCTCCGAGAGTAGGGCTTCTCAATATCGGTACGGAGGAGACCAAGGGAACGCCTCTCCAGGTTGAAACGTACAAGCTCCTGCGCGAGGCAGGCTTGAACGGTGAATTAAACTTTGCAGGGAACGTAGAGGCAAGAGAAGCGTTTCGCGACGCTTGCGACGTGCTCGTCACCGATGGGTTTACGGGAAACGTTCTGCTGAAGGGTACTGAGGGCATCGGACTTATGCTTAAAGGCGAACTGAAGGGCATATTCTATAAAAACATATTTACAAAGCTGGCTGCTCTTTCAATAAAGTCGGGTTTGAAAGGACTTATGAAGAAATTCGACGCCTCAGACGTGGGCGGAACTATGCTTCTCGGAATATCAAAGCCTGTTATCAAGGCGCACGGCTCTTCAAAGGCAAAAGATATTAGAGGCGCAATCAGACAGGCAATGCTTGCGCATGAGGCCGGAGTCTGCGATATGATAGAGAAGAACGTAAAAAATATGAAGCTGCCGGAGAAAACAAATGATTGAGATCGAGGAGAAGCTAAACTATAAATTCAAAAACAGAACGCTTCTGACGATGGCGCTGACTCACAGCTCCTATGCAAATGAGAACAGAAGCAGAGGCGCCTGCAACGAGAGACTTGAGTTTTTAGGCGACTCTATTCTCGGCTTCATCGTGGCGGACTATCTATACAAAGCTTTTCCGGAGCTTCCCGAGGGAAAGATGACCAAGCTCAGGGCAGACCTTGTTTGCGAAAAAAGCCTTGCGTCTGTAGCTGAAAAGCTTGGACTCGGAGACTCCCTGCTTTTGGGAAAGGGCGAGGAGAAGGGCGGAGGCAGAATGCGCGCATCAATACTTGCCGACGCGACAGAGGCTTTGCTCGCGGCGCTTTACCTTGACGGCGGGCCTGAAGAGCCTAAGAGAGTAATATATGAATATATACTAAACGGGTTCAGCGCGGAAGAACACGCCGCATCAGATTATAAAACACAGCTTCAGGAGCTTATCCAGCAGGATGCGGGTCACGTGCTCAGTTATGCCGAGATTGGGGAGAGCGGTCCGGATCACGACAAGTTGTTTACTGTCGCTGCGCTGCTCGACGGAAAAGAGCTCGCCAGGGGCGAGGGAAAAACAAAGAAGCAGGCGGAACAGAACGCCGCCAAAACCGCTTTGGAGAAGCTCGGATGACGCCGCGCAGGTCGATAATACCTATTTTCGTTCCTCATCTTGGATGCCCGCATTTCTGCGTTTTCTGCAACCAGAACAGGATATCTGGGAGCGAAAAGCCTGCTACAGCAGATGACGTGAGAAGAACGATAGAGGAGTCGCTTTCCAGGCTCGGAGAAGGAGCGGAGCCCGTCGTCGCCTTTTACGGCGGCAGCTTTACCGCTATCCCTGAAAGCGAGCAGGAGGCTTTGCTCTCAGCGGCATATGAGTATGTAAAGAACGGGAGGGTCAGAGACCTTCGGCTTTCGACCCGTCCTGACGCAATTGACGGCGCGGTTATATCACGCCTGAAGAAATACGGAGTCAGAACCGTGGAGCTCGGCGTTCAGTCTATGGACGAGGACGTGCTGAGAGCGTCGGGCAGGGGACACACGGCCATGGATGCGGAGCGGGCTGCAAAAGCGATAAAATGCGCGGGCTTTGAGCTGATTCTGCAGATGATGACAGGCCTGCCCGGTGACACATTGGAAAAGGACGTTTCAACAGCAAAGAAGTTTATAGAACTCAAACCGGACGGCGTCCGCATATACCCGACGGTTATAGTAAAAGATACGGAATTATTTGAGCTCTGGAAAAACGGTAGCTACAAGGAGCATACCGTTGAGGACGCGGTCGAGCTGGGCGCAGAGCTGCTGGATATGTTTGAAGCCGCCGGAATACCAGTCATACGATTCGGTCTGAACCCGACGGAGGATCTTTCAAACGGCGACGCAGCAGGCGGCGCCTATCATCCCGCGCTGCGGGAGCTTGCCGAAGCCAGAAGGTATTTGAAGCTCGAAAGGTCGCTTCTCAGCCGCGAGGACGAAGGCAAAGAAATAGTTTTCGCAGTTCAAAAGGGCAGGCTCTCTCAGGCAGTAGGGCAGGGAAGAGCAAATAAAAACGCGCTTATATCGGAGTACGGGTTAAAAAGCGCGCTTTTTACCGAGCGGGATATGAGCGAAAAGCTGATTCGCATAAAATAATTCTTGCAATTATTATTAATAGACAGTATAATTGAAAAAGACATAAAAAACAGGAGGACAAAAAATGAGATTTCCTTTTATTTTCCTGGATGAGGCTGCAAACGCCGGCAATATCGGCGGAAGCTTCCCCTGGATAACCATCGTTTACGTCGTGGCAATCGTCGCAATTATGTATTTTCTTATGATAAGACCGGAGCGCAAGCGCCGCAAGGAAGCTGAATCGCTCAGAAACAGTCTTGCAGTCGGCGATACCGTCACTACTATCGGCGGCATCGTGGGCAAGGTAGTTGAGATGAAGGACGACTTTGTCACTATCGAGACCAGTGAGGACAGGGTTCGCGTCGAATTTGCCAAATGGGGCATCTCCTCCGTCGGCAAAAAGACTGAAGAGGACCAGAAGTAATTATTCGGTTATATCAAAACCTCCCTAGGAATAGTCTATAGAAGACGATTTCTTGGGAGGTTTTCTT
>CACXBO010000117.1 GCA_902765975.1 Oscillospiraceae bacterium | reverse complement strand
TATCAGACCTACGCGGGCCGCGATCTCGTTATCGCCGGGCTCTGGGCTACCTTCGCCTTCATCGCAAAGGTCGTCGACGGAGTTATAGATATTCCCATGGCTGCTTTCACGGATAAGCTTCGCTCCAGGTGGGGCAGACGCAGGCCCTCTATCGTTATCGGTCTCGTTCCGCTTATCGCATCCTATCTTCTCTTCCTCGTTATGCCGAACGGAACGGCAACCGTTCTCAACACGGTCTACTACGGCGTCGTGCTCTGCCTCTTCTACACCTTCTACACTCTGACAATGACCACCTACTACGCGACCTTTACCGAGATAGTCGCCGAGGAGAAGGACAGGCGCTTCATCTCCAACGTGAAGGCCATAGCCGACATCGTATACTTCGTTGTGGGCTACGTCGCCGTCCGCATGCTCCTGAACGGCATCAATATCCGCAGCGTCGCTCTCATCGTTCTTCCGCTCTCCCTCTCTATGCTAATTCCGCTCTTCCTTATAAAAGAGCCGTCGAATCTCGACGAAAAGAAGGTGGAGTATAAGACCGTAGGTCTCGTAGAGTCGCTGAAGCACACCTTCAGGAACAGGGCCTTCATAAAATGGATGCTCGTCCACAGCCTTATGCAGTTCGGCGTGCAGCTCTTCCTCGGCGGTATAAACGAATATTTCTCCTTTACCGGAATGAGCATGATATTCGTGATGCTAATGTCCTTCATACCCGTGCCTCTCACCTTTATCATCTATAATAAGCTCGTCCGCACCCGCGGCTTCGGCTTCGGCATAAGATACACCTTCATTATGTTCTCCATAGGTATGCTCTCGATGTTCGGAGTCTCCTTCCTTGCGGCGGGCACGTTAAAGACCGCACTTTCCGTCGTCTCGGGACTTATCTGCTCCTTCGCTATCGGCGCTATCTTCGCCTCCGCCTATTCAGTGCCGAGCCAGCTCGCTGCCGACGAGGAGGCAAAGGACGGCATCGGCAACAGCGCGATGTATTTTGCCGTGCAGGGTCTCTTCGACGGAGTCGCTACCGGTATAGGCGCCGGCATAGTGCTGACGGCGCTCAAGCAGAGCTCGGGCGCTATACTCTATCTGACTCTTATTGCGGGCGGGGCTACCCTTGCCTCCACCCTTCTTTCCAAAATTCTGCCGAGGTCGATCCTCGATATCGGAAAAACGAACGTCAAAAAATAAAGTACCCTATCGGAGAAGCTAACAATGAGCATTAAAAGGATCGACGGTCCTCTTCTGGACGGTATGCTGAAAAACGGGCTTGCCAACCTGAGAGCCGCCGAAGAAAAAATAAACATACTTAACGTCTTCCCCGTCGCAGACGGAGATACGGGAACCAATATGCGTCTCACACTCGAGAACGGGCTCAATTCCGCAAAGCCCGTCAAGGAGCTCGGAGTCTACCTCAAATCGGTCAGCACCGGCATGCTCTACGGGGCTAGGGGCAATTCCGGAGTGATACTCTCTCAGCTTATGAACGGCTTTTATCAGGAGCTTGCCCGAGTTCCCTCCGCCGATACCGGAGAGGTCAAACGGGCCTTCATCCGCGCCTATCAGACCGCTTACAGCTCCGTTATACGTCCCGTGGAGGGCACGATACTTACAGTCGCACGAGAGGGTATAGAGCATATCCGCAGCCAGATAACGAGGCGCACGACTATAGACCAGCTCCTCTCGATGTACGTCGCCGAGATGCGAAAGACACTCGCCTACACCCCGGAGCTTTTAGCAGAGCTGAAGGAGGCGGGAGTCGTCGATTCCGGCGGTCTCGGTTACATAACCATAGTCGACGGTATGCTGAAATACTTAAACGGAGAGGTGCTTACGGGCGGAGTCGATGAGTCTTCCTCAGCTCCCTCCACACCGAATCTCGATCTCTCCCTCTTCAACGAGGAGAGCAGCTTCATCGAAAGCTACTGCATGGAGTTCATACTCCAGCTTCTTCTCGACCCGGCATATAATCAGGAATTCCGTCTCTCCGGCTTTATCAAAAAGCTTGAATCGCGCGGCAATTCGATAGTCGCCGTGCAGGACGGAAAGCGCGTCAAGGTGCATATCCACACCAAGATACCCGCCTCCGTCATCACTCTCGCCCAGAACTACGGCGAATTCATATCCTTCAAGCTCGAAAACATGCAGGTACAGCACAACGAGCACAGCCGCGCTGTCAAGGCGCAGAAGAAGAGCGTCCCCCTCCACGTCATAACCGTAGCCGAGGGCGACGGTATGCACGAGCTTTTCGCATCGGCAGGGGCTGGCGCCGTCCTCGACGGAGGTCCCTCGATGAACACCTCGGCTCAGGAGTTTATAAGCGCCTTCAGCGAGACTGAGGCTGAGCGGTACGTCGTTCTGCCAAACGACAAAAACATAACTCTCGCGGCGAAGCAGGCGGCCACACTTTCGCCCGGCAAGAACGTAACCGTCCTGCCGACAAAGAGCATGGTCGAGTGCTATTTCGCCCTTGCGATGGACGTTGCGGACTCTCCCGATCTCGACTACAGGATAAGGCAGATGGAGCTCGGCGCAGAGGGCGTCGTTACTCTCTCCGTTGCAAAAAGCGCGAAGGACACCACCTACCACGGCATGAGCGTAAGGGCAGACGAATGGCTCGCCTTTATCGGCGGAGAGCCCGCCGCCTGCGCTGAGACAAGAGTCGAGGCTCTGCTCCGCGGTCTCTCGGCTGTGCCGGACATAGGCGAAAAGGAGAGCTGCATCCTCTTCCGCGGAGCTTTTGCCGACGAGGCGGAGGAGAGCGTTCTCGAAGAAAAGCTCGGCGACGCATTCCCCGATCTCGAGCTCACGTTTATCTACGGCGGGCAGAGCGTTTACGACTGGCTCGTCGGTCTTTCCTGAGGTGGGTTATGGGCTGGATAGTTTACGTTATCATCGCTCTCGCGCTCATCGTTCTCGTTCCGCTCCTCGGCATTCCCGCCATTGTTTACAGGATCCTCCTCGTCCGCACCTCCAAGGATAAGTGGGGCCGTTCCATGAGTATGCCCGATGACGGGGAATATGCAGAGATGTACAGGCGCGGACTTGTCTGGGGTCAGGAAAACGCCGGAAGGAAACGCGATGTGCATATCGTGAACGATAGGCTGTCGCTCTTCGGCGAATACTTCGACTTCGGCTATTCCCGAGCCGTAATAATAGTTCCGGGGCGTATGGAGTCCTGCTTCTACTCCTACTTCTTTGCAGAGCCCTATAAGCGATCCGGGTACAACGTCCTCGTTATCGACGCGAGGGCGCACGGGCTCTCCGACGGCAAGATCAACTCCCTCGGCTACCGCGAATACTCCGACGTTATCGCCTGGGGTCGGTTTCTGCACGACGAGCTCGGAGTAACGGAGGTGTTTCTCCACGGGGTCTGCATCGGCTCCTCCACCGCTCTCTTTGCACTCACAAGTCCGCGCTGTCCCGAATATTTCACGGGTATGGCGGCCGAGGGAATGTATCCCTGCTTCTCGGAGAGCTGCTGGAATCATATGATGGATCAGAAGAGACCCATGGCTCTCTTCCCCATGCTTATGCTCTATATTAAGCTCTTTTCCCGCGCGGACGTCGTGCACGACGGGCCTCTGTGGAGGATAGACAGGCTCAAGAAGCCGATCCTCTTCCTGCACAGCCGCGAGGATAAGTTCTCTCTCCCCGAGAGGGCTGTGGAGCTCTATAATAAATGCGCCTCTCAAAAAAAAGAGCTGCATTGGTTCGAGCACGGCGGACATTCCCGCCTGCGTCTCGTAAACACAGAGGAATACGACGGGGCGATACGCGCCTTTCTATCCGGACTGACGGACTGAATCGGCGCTTCGTATAATATGAAAAACCAGTGAAAGGAGGATATCAGAATGCAGAACAATGTTCCCGATGCCGGCAGCATCCTCGCATGGGGCATCGTAGCCCTCGCTCTCTGCGCCTGCCCCGTAGCCGGTCTTATCCTCGCTATAATAGCGAGGAACAAGGCAAAGGCTCACGCCGCTTATTACGGAGCTCCCGTAGGCAAGGCAAAGGTCGGCACCATCTTCACCCGCATAGCCTTCCCCATCTCCATCGTCATGCAGGTGTTCTGGGTGATCTACATCATCGTCGCTGTTATCGCCGTCGCCAAATACGGCAGCGCTATCAGCCAGGTCATTGAGCTCTATTGATTTCGCGCAAAAAAATAACGCCGAGCTTATCTCGGCGTTATTTTTTATACTCTTACGACCTTTTCGCACCAGTCGGGAACATCCTTTTCGTGGAGCGACATTATGAGATATCTGTTCTTCGACTTCTCCCTTATATACTCCGCCGCGAGCGCTGCGCTCTCCGCATCGAGGCCGGAGAAGGGCTCGTCGAGCAGCAGTATATCCGCCCGCGCCAAAGAAGCGCGCACTATTCCGACTCTGCGCCTCTGACCGCCGGACAGCTTTTTGACCGGTCTTCCGAGCGCCTCCTCAGGCAGAAGGCGCATAAGCTCGTTTTTAATAAGTCCCGTATCCCTTATCCCGGTAGCGAGGCTCACATTCATAACGGCGTTGAAGCTCTCAAAGAGCCTGTCCTCCTGAAACAGCGCCCCGAAGCGCGCTCCCTCCGGCAATACGACCGCACCCGAATCCGGAGTCTCAAGCCCGAGGATTATGCGCAGAAGCGTGGTCTTGCCTCCGCCGGAAGCTCCGGTAACGCAGACGGGCTCGCCGGGGAGTATATCGAAGCTCACTCCGGATATCACCTCAGTCTCCCCGAAGCTCTTTTTTATTTCTCTAACGCTTATCATCTCCCGCGCCCCCTCTCGAGGCGCGAAAATGCCCAGACCGCAAGCTTTCCGATTGCCCAGCTCAGAGCAACCGCCGCGACGGTGACTGCGAACACCTTGTCCGTCTCAAGGTATATCTTGGCTCTGTACAGGTCGTTCCCCAGAGTCCCGAGCGGCTGTCCTATGACCTCGGCGGCTATCCCCGCCTTCCACGCCGTTCCCACTCCGAGGGCGAGAGCGCCTCTCAGATACGGAAAAAGCTGAGGGAAGAATATGCCCTTTATCTTCGCGGGAAGGCGCATCGAATAGACCCTCGCCAGCTCGAGAAGCTTTTTATCGGTCGCAGACAGCCCCTCGAGGGTGTTGACGTAGAGTATCGGGAGCGAGACGATAAGAGACACGAAAAAGCCGATACGGCTGTTGCCGAACCAGATAAGGGCAAGCACGACGAAGCTCGCGACCGGCACAGCCTTCATCGCCCCGACGAGCGGCGCAAAGAGCTCGCGGGCCATCGAGTATCTGTAAGCAAGTGCGGCGAGGACTATGCCCATCGCTGCACCGGCCGAAAAGCCCGCAGTTATCCTCAGAGCCGAGGCTCCCGCATCGGCCCAGAATTCGCCGGTCGGTATGAGCCGGATAAGCGCCAGAGCCGTCTCATAAGGACCGACCATAACTATCTTATTATTGACTATAAGCGACAGCCCCTGCCATAAGGCAAGCCAGAAAGCGGCCGCAAGGAGCTTTTTTACCGCCTTAGCCGACATAGTAGAAGTCGTCGCCGGGCAGCTCGCCGCCTACCGCCTTGGGATCAGCGGCGAAGAGGACTCCGAGGTATCCGGAGAGGGCGGACTTCATCTCTTCTCCGTAAATGCAGACGATGCCGCACTTGGGAAGAGCCTTGTTCGCAACGGGCTCCTTCTCGATTATGCCGTACTTAACGATGAGAGCCGCCTTGTCGGCGTCCTCAGCAGAGGCGGAAGCCGCGTGCTCGGCGATGAATCGCTCGACGGCGAGGGGATTCTCGTTGAGAAACGCCTTGCGGACGACTGTAACTCCGGTGAGCATGCGGGAATCGTCGGAAACTGCATCCCACTCGTCGGTGAGGCTGAAAGCCTCGTGCAGCTCGGTGTTCTGCACCTGCGCGACGGTTGCGAAGGGCTGAGGCAGAACGGCTATCCTTGTAGGATCCGCGGCAAGAGTGGCTGCGACTTCCGTTGCCTCGGACTTGAACTCAAGCTCGCAGTCGGTAACTCCGTTCTTCTCAAGGAGATAGCGGAGAGCGTATTCCGGGGTGGTGCCCTGTCCGGTGAGGACGACAGTCTTTCCGGCGAGGTCCTTGACGCTCTTTATGCTCGCGTCGCCGGTCACACAGTAGAGAACGCCGAGGGTGTTTATATCGACGACGGCTATCCCGCCCTCTGTGCGCTTATACAGAACGGCGGCGAGATTTGCGGGTATGAGAGCTATATCGACGTCTCCGGCTATAACCGAGGCGGCGACTACGGAGGCGTCGGTCTCCATATCGAAGGTGTAGGCGTCGAAGGTCTCGCCCTTCTCAGCCTTGTCCATCAGGGCGACGAGTCCCATAGTGGTCGGTCCCTTCAGAGACGCCACTCTGACGTTCACCGGCTCGGGCTCGGGCGTGGGTTCAGGCGTGGGCTCGGGCTCGGGCTCCGTGGTGGTATCGGGCTCGGGCGTAGGCTCCGTGGGCTTGGTATCCTTTGCCTCTACGGCGCAGGCCGCGAGGGCAAGTATCATTACGGTTACGAGCAGCAGGGCAATTATTCTTTTCATTTTAACCTGTCTTCTTTCATTTTTTAGTTGCGGCAAACACTTAGTTCGTCGTCCTTAACAACATCGTTAATTTTACAACTATCTTGTAAAATAGTCAACAGCATTGTATAATCAGAATAATCTATCACGGGAAGTGCGAAAATGAATCCGAAATTGCCGAAGCCTCTATACTTTTTTCTCTCGCTGACCTGGGGGATAATCACAACTCTCGCGGGCTTTTTTACCGCCCTCGTTATGCTCGCAACCGGGCATAAGCCTCGCCGCTGGGGCTACGCATGGTATTTCGAGGTCGGAAAAAACTGGGGCGGAGCCTCCCTCGGTCCTGTATTTATAAAGGACAGGACGAACGATTCCGCGCATCTGAAAAATCACGAGTTCGGTCACAGCATCCAGAACTGCTACTTCGGGCCTCTTATGCCCTTTATCGTCGGTCTGCCCTCCTCAACGAGATACCGCCTCAGGAGATTCAAGGAAAAGGTGCTGAAAAAGTCGCCTAAAACGCCTTACGATGCGGTCTGGTTCGAGTCGCAGGCGTCACGCCTCGGCGACGACTTCATGAAATGGCACGAGGGCAGGGTAAAATAAAATAATTTATTCGCCGCCGGTCTCCCGGCGGCGATTTTTATGCTCTTGCCTCGTCTGTCAGCTTTTTGCATAGCGGTCTGAGCTTCACTGCGGCGAGAGATGCGAGCGCCATCTTGATCCCGTCGCCCGGAAGGAAGGGCAGAACGCAAACGGCGAGCGCCTTGCCGAAGGGCACGGCGGAGACCAGCGAATACCACGCCGTGCCCAGAAGATAGAGGACGGCCGTACCCGCAAGCATTCCTGCGCCGTATGCCCAGAGCTTGCCATACTTATCGGCGAACAGCCCGGCGATCAGTGCGCAGGGCAGGTAGCCGATGAGATAGCCGCCCGTCGGACCGGCTATCTTTGCAAAGCCGGCGCCGAAATTGGAAAATACCGGCATTCCGGCTGCGCCGAGGGCGAGATATACAAGGACTGCCGCAGTACCCCATTTCCAGCCGAGCACGGCGGCGGACAGGTAGACGGCAAAGGTCGCAAGAGTTATCGGTATAAGCCCAACGGTCAGACCGTAGGGCGAGATCACGCAGATAAGCGCCGTAAACATAGCGCAGGCTATAAGATCCCTAAGCTTCATTTTCTTCACCTCTTATGAGTATCCTGACTTCACCGCTGAAAAGAGGCGCACGGGCGCCGTCCGGGTATTCGACTATGAGCCTGAATCCGTCGTCCACTCCGACCGCCTTCGCCTTTTTCGGCTCCTCTCCTCGGGAGATGACCTCGACCGTTTTGCCCAAGGCCGTCTGGCGCGCCCGGTATTCGTCAAGAAATCGCCTCTCGTCAAAGCTGGAGTATTCACTCCAGAAATCGCTTAAAAACACTTCTGCAAGCTCCTCTAACTTGCCCTCCGGAGCGGCTTCGCCGAATATCGAGCCGGCTATGCCCTCAAGCTCGCCCCATCCGCCCTTCGGATCAGCGAGGTTGAAGCCTATGCCCATTACCGCCCATTCGAGCCCGCCGCTCTCAAGGTCGAGAGCGGACTCCGTCAGAATGCCGCATATCTTCCTGCCGCGCAAGATAAGATCGTTCACCCATTTTATTCCGACCCGCTCGCCGCTCACCCTCTCTACCGCTCTCGCACCGCAGACTGCGGCGAGACAGGTCAGGTACTGCGCCTTTTTCGCTTCAAACTTCGGGCGGAGCAGCACGCTGAGATAGAGCCCGGTCCCCTCGGGGGAATAGAAAGCTCTTCCATATCTTCCGCGACCCTCAGTCTGAGATGAGGCTATAATAACGAGACCCTCGGCCTCGCCCAGGGCGGCGCGCTCCTTCAAAAGGGCGTTAGTCCCCGTTACCTCTTTATATACGCTGAGCCTCAGACCCTCGACCTCTATCGGACGCCTCATTTCATCACCCCGGAAAGATTCTAACCCCCTGCACGGCAATTGTCAACCTCCGGAGCATTTCGGCGGAGAATAAAATAGCTCAGCTTATTATTGACATTTTTGACAAAAAAAGGTACAATTTATAAAATGGAAACTGTGTATATCTCCGAAAACGCCTATCCGGACACTCTCCGGCATATAAGCTCCACAGGCGCCGTAATTAAATTAATAAGCCACGACTCAAGGCTCGGCAAGTTTACGGGGGACCACCCCGATCTGCGCCTTGCGGCGGTCGGAGGCCGTGCCGTTTTCAGTCCCGAGGAGGATTGGCGTCCCGATTATCCGGGCAACGCCGCTTTCTGCGCAGTCGTGCTGGACGGAGTTCTGCTACACCGCCTCGACCTCACCTCTCCGCGCCTTCTTGAGGCTGCGGCGGGCTATGAGCTTGTCAACGTGCGTCAGGGCTACGCAAAATGCTCCTCCGTCACAGTCGACGGCAGAAGCCTTATAACCTCCGACCCCGGCATCTGCCGCGCCGCCGTTTGCTGCGGTCTCGACGTTCTTCGCGTTGAAGCCGGCGGCGTTCTCCTCCCCGGCTATCCCGAGGGTTTTTTAGGCGGAGCCACGGGCAGAGTTAGAGACGAGATAGTGTTCAACGGAAGCCTTGAGGCTCACCCCGACCGCGACGCGATACGTGCTTTTATAAAAGAGCGCGGGCTCGGAATATGGGAAGCATCCGGTCTCCCTCTGAGGGATATCGGTTCAATAATCTATACATATCAATAAAGCTTTGAAAGGACGGGCAGAAATATGGCAAAATACGGTTACGGAGTAGATATTGGCGGCACTGCGGTCAAGATGGGGCTTTTTACCGACGACGGAAAGCTCCTTGAGAAATGGAGCATCGACACCGACACCTCAGACGGCGGCGCTCACGTTCTCCCCAACATCGCCGATTCAATCAAGGCGAACATCGCCTCGCGCTCTCTCGCGGCTGATGATATCCTCGGCATAGGCATGGGCGTTCCCGGTCCGGTCGACGGCTCTGGTCTCATCACCTGCGTCAACGTAGGCTGGAAGGATTATCCCGCAGTCGCAACTCTCGAAGGGCTCACCGGGCTCAAGGTCCGCTGCGGAAACGACGCCAACGTCGCCGCTCTCGGCGAGGCGTGGATGGGCGGCGGAGCAGGCTGCAAAAACGTCATAATGGTAACTCTCGGCACCGGCGTCGGCGGCGGCATCATAATCGACGGCAAGATCCTCCAGGGCGCTCACGGTGCTGCCGGCGAGATCGGGCATCTTCCGATAAATCCCAAGGACACACGCCGCTGCAACTGCGGAAACCGCGGCTGCCTCGAGCTCTACACCTCGGCTAACGGCAACGTCCGCGTCGCTCAGGACTACCTCGCTGAGGTCGATACCCCCTCGCCTCTCAGAGACTATGAGAAGCTCGACTCCAAGATCTGCTGGGATTACGCTATCGCGGGCGATCCCGTGGCAGTCGCGATAGCCGACCGCTTCTGCAATTATCTCGGCATCGGCCTCGCAACAATTGCCAACACTATCGACCCCGAGGCGATAATCATCGGCGGCGGCGTCTCCAAGACCGGCGAGCCGCTTCGCGCATGGATCGAGAAATACTATAAGGAATACGCCTTCCACGCCGTCCGCGGAGTCGATATCCGCCTTGCCAAGCTCGGAAACGACGCGGGCATCTTCGGCGCTATGCGTATGCTGATGGTATAATATTTACGCTCCCTCAGGGCGGGTAACTCCCGCCCTGACTTTATAAAGATTACCGGAATGGAGTGATACTATGTTCTGCTCAAACTGCGGCTACTCTCTCGCGCCGGAGAACAACTTCTGTCCCAACTGCGGCGCGCAGATATCCCGCCCTGCTCAGTCTCCGCCTCCGCGTCCCGGCTACGACGGCGTGCCCTATCCGACAAAGGAGCCGACCCTTAACCCTCCGCGTCCCGGCTACGGCGGCGTGCCCTATCCGACGGGAGATGGGTCTGTTTCCCTTCCCTCCGGCGACAGCGTTTTCGTTCCAGCTGCTCCCGCAATAGCCGAAAAGAGCCCCGAGGCAAAGGCTATGCGCCGCGCCTATAATCTGGGCTCGCTCTGGACCGCGCTCATCTTCCTCGTGCAGTCAACGGTTGTCACTTTTGCGATAACTGTCGCAGTTCTTGCCCTCATTCTCCCCTCCGTGATCGGATTTGCCCGCGGAGGCGGATTTTTAGACAGGATAAAGCAGGTCCTCGAGCTTCTCTCCGGCGAAAGATTTTCCACCGTCTTCGGCATAGTCTACGCAATTGCCTACGCGATAGGTATGGGGCTCGGCTTTCTCGTTTCAAAGCTCATACGCAAGAGAGTCGCGGCGAGGCCTCCCGAGCGGCGTCCGATCTCCGGAATGCAGTTTCTTATTATCGCTCTTTTTGCCTTCGGGCTCTGGGGCATAGGCGTAATCATCGGCAACTGGGCGAGCTTCATCCTGCCTTCGCCCGACGCTTCCGCCGCTCTTATGAACAGCATCCCGATGGTGCTCGTCGCCATGATCGGCGCGCCGATCTTCGAGGAGCTCATTTTCCGCAAGTTCCTCATCGACCGCATACTGCCCTTCGGCGAGAAGGCCGCGGTAATTTTCACCGCCCTTCTCTTCGGCATGGCGCATATGAACGCCGGGCAGTTTTTCCTCGCCTTCCTTCTCGGTCTGCTCTTCGCCGTCGTCTATATCCGAACGGGCAACATACTTTACACTATGGCTCTGCACTTTATGATAAACACGGTCGCCTCTCTGGACACGATCTGCGGTTTAGTATTCGGCAACAGCCTTGAGACTGTCTGGCTCATCGTAATCGCCGTTCTTGCCGTCGCCGGCATAGCCGCTATCATAATTTTCAGAAAACAGGACTTCTTCGCGCTTGAGAAGAACCGCAATCCGGAGGCAAACTGGGCGGCTTTCCGCGGCTGGGGCTTCATCCTAATCAAGATATTCACCGTTATCTCCGTCATCAGCGCGGGCGTCGTCTCGACCGTTGGCGCTTTTCCCCGTTACGGTCTCGCCGCGCTCATATATCTAATTCCCGCCTCTCTCTGCGTTGCGGCGATATTCGTGATCTCCGCGAAGGCGGTAAAAAAATACGAGGCTCTCCCTGAGGAAGAGCCCCTTGAGTTATCCGATAGCTCCGACGGGTCGGAAACGGTCGAAGAGCTCACACCGTAAGCTCTATCTGATTGCCCTCGATAGCGACGACGCATGACTCATAGTAGCCGTCGCCGGTCACTCGCGGGCCGCTAACGACCTCATATCCGTCCTCTCTGAGTCTCGCCGTCAGGCTGTCGACCGCCTCACGGCTTCCGACTGAAAACGCAAGATGTACGTAGCCCGTTCTGTTCAGGGTCTTTACAGGATCCTCCAGCGCGGGCTTTGTCATTATCTCAAGCCTCGCGCCGTCCTCAAAGCTTATGAAATAGGAGCGGAAATCGGTTTTTTTATTGTGGTAACCGTCGTTCGACGCGCCTCCGAGATAGCCGACAAAGAAATCCCGGGCTTTTTCAAGGTCGTTTACGTAGATTGCAACGTGCTCAATTTTCATCTTCTTTTCTCCTCCCGATAACTCTGTATGCTATCTCGAGCATACCTATATTGAGAGCCGCGAATACCAGAAGGTATACCGGCATAACTTCGATACCGACCGCCTCCTGAAGGTTGCCGAAAACCGCCGGCATGAAGGTGCTTCCAACGTAGGCGGCCGCCATCTGCAGCCCGATAACGGCGGCGCTGTACCTTTTGCCGAAGTTCGCCGGAGCCATATGCTGTATTGCCGGATAGACCGGCCCCATGCCAACGCCGATAACTACGAAACCGACCGCCGCGAGGATATAGCCCTGCGTGGACAGAAATACCATAAGTATCCCGATAAGCTCCACCGCAATGCCGGCCCTTATCATCGTCCTGTCGCCGAGCCTGTTGGAAACGAAGCCGGATACGAGCCTGCCGAGCATGAGGCCGCCGAAGATGAGCGAGCCGAACGAGGCTATAAGCTCGTCGCTGAGACCCGCCCTCGTTCCGGCAAAGTAGCTCGGAGTCCAGAGAAATGAGGTCGCCTCGCCGGAGCAGTAGGCAAAAAAGGCGATAAGAGTCAGAATAACGCCCGGAACTCTCAGCGTCTCCTTTATCCCTGCGCTTTCCGTTCTCTCTTTCTCCGGCTCGCCGCCTTCGTTCTTTTTCCAGAGCGGCAGAGACAGAATGCACACGAGGAGTATGCCGAGCTGGATATAAGCCGTCCACCTGTAGCCCTCGTTCCAGCGCGCCCATTTAAGAGCAAGCGACATTATATACGGACTTATCATGGCTCCGACTCCGTAGAAGCAGTGCAGGAAGTTCATTACGGAGGACGAGTAGTGATTTGCGACGTAGTGATTGACCGCGGCGTCTATCGAGCCCGCGCCGAGGCCGTAAGGCACGGCAAAAACAAAAAGCATCAGGTAGCTCCTGCATAAGGAAAAGCCGAACAGCCCGACCACCGTCAGACCGACGGACGCGACGACTATCCATTTTGTATGCACTCTGCGGATAAGCCTCGGGCTCGTAAGCGCCGAGATTATCGTCATAAAGCAGATAGCCATCGATACGTAGCCCGCGTATGACGAAGGAACTGCGAACGCCTCCTGCATTTTCGGCCAGCCGGAGCCGAGAAGCGAGTCCGGCAGCCCGAGGCTTATGAATACTAAATATATGACCGCAAGCATCAGCGACGCCATTTACTCATCTCCCGTTTTTCACAATCTGCGTAAAGCCCCCTTGCCGAACGGCAAAGGGGGCTCTTTTCTTCACTATATCTCCTGTCTGCCCTCGAGAGCGCGCATAAGCGTGGCGTCGTCGGCAAACTCAAGGCTCGCTCCGACGGGAATACCGTAGGCAAAGCGGGTCACCTTCACTCCGAAGGGCTTCAAAAGGCGGGAAACGTATTTTGCGGTCGTCTCTCCCTCGGTATCCGGATTCGTGCCCATGATTATCTCCTCAACGCCGCCGTCGCTCACGCGCTCGACAAGCTCCTTTATACGGATGTCGTCCGGGCCGACGTGGTTGAGCGGGGAGATAACGCCGTGCAGAACGTGATACCGGCCCCTGTACTCCCTCGCGCGCTCTATCGCAGCCACATCCTTCGGGTCGGCGACGACGCAGACAGTGGAGGGATCGCGGTTCGGACTCGCGCAGATTGAGCATATCTCTCTGTCGGTGAGATTCTGGCAGATACGGCAGGCGTGTACCTTCGATTTTGCCTCGGTTATCGCGGAGGCGAAGTCCGCGGCGTCCGCGTCGGAGAGGCTGAGCACATGGAATGCAAGCCTCTGCGCGCTCTTAAGCCCGATACCCGGCAGAGACGCGAATTTTTCTATAAGCTTTTCAAGCGATGCGGGAAAAAAGCTCATGATCAAATACCTTCTTAAATGTCGAAATACGGCGAGAGCTCGCCTCTCAGCTCCTCGATATAGGTGCCTCTGTCCTTTGCCTCGAATATTCCCGTTCCGTTAACGAGCACGTTTGCTCCTGCCTCGGCGCAGAGCTTGCCGGTTATGCGGTTCACGCCTCCGTCGCAGGCGACGTCGCAGGTGTAGCCGTAGTCCGTTATCATCTTTCTGACCTCTCTTACCTTGGGCAGAACGTCCATGCGGAGGCTCTGACCTCCGAAGCCGGGCTCGACTGTCATGCAAATGACCTGGTCGAGGCGGGCGAGGAAGGGCGCGACGGCGCCGACTCCCGTTGAGGGCTTGATGGCGAGACCGGCCTTTTTGCCCCTTGCGCGAATTATGTCTATCGCCTTTGATATCTCGCTGATATTGTCCGCCTCAACGTGGATGGTGACGATATCGGCGCCCGCGCGGCAAAAGCTCTCAACGTATCTTATCGGACGCTCTATCATAAGATGCGCGTCTATCTCCATATCCGTATAGGCTCTGACCGCCTTGAGGACCGGCATTCCGAAGGAGAGGTTGGGGACGAAAAGCCCGTCCATAACGTCGAAATGGATGATATCGGCGTTGCTTATCGAATCTATATCTCTGCCGAGGTTAATGAAATCGGCGGAGAGGATGCTCGGGGCTATCTTTATCATAAGCTCTCACTCTCATGTATTTTAGTTTTCGCACCGGGAGACCCGGAACGGCATAGTATGCTTCAGCGGAAAGGCATGCCGCCCCGCTTTAAGATAGGAGCCGCCCGGACCTATTGCCGGACGGCTCCGCTGGAGTTTATTCTATCATAGCCTCTAAGCTTTAACAAGACGCAAAATCTACGAAATAGCCCTTATTTCTCCTCAAGATAGCTAACTATATCGCCAACTGTCGTGAAGGTGGCGAGAGCCTCGTCGGGGATGGTTATGCCGCGCTCCTCCTCGATAGTCATAAGAAGCTGAAGGATATCGAGGGAGTCCGCGCCGAGGTCGTCCTTTATTCTGGACGCCGGGGTGATCTCCACGTCCTTGAGCCTGAGCTGCTGGGTCAAAAGCTCCTTTACTTCGTTAAACATCTTATTCCTCCTTGATACTTTCTCTTATTTTATCGTTGAGGCCGGAGAGCTCCATCCTGTATGCCTGCTCGATGCATTTCAGCACCGAAGAGGCGTCGGACGAGCCGTGGCCCTTAACTATGACCTTTTCCGAGCCTAAAAGCACGCTTCCGCCGTAGTTCTGGTAGTTCATAAAGTCCTTCTCGGCCATAAGCATCTTCTTCATAAGCAGCGCGCCGAGCTTGTACTTCCAGCTCTTCTGGATATCGCGCTTTATCATCTTCAGCATCTCGAGGGCAGTGCCCTCCGTGGTCTTCGTCAGCACGTTGCCCGAAAAGCCGTCGCAGACGACGAGGTCGTAATTCCCCGTCAGCAGGTCGCGGCTCTCCATATTCCCGACGAAATTGATGCTCGGCTCATTTTCAAGCAGAGGATAAGCCGTTTTTCTGAGGTCGTCGCCCTTCTCCCGCTCCGTGCCGACGTTCAGCATGGCGACGCGGGGCTTCTTTATATCGAAAACCGTCTCAAGATACCGGCTTCCCATTATGGCAAATTCCCTGAGCTGATCCGGTATTATATCGACGTTCGCTCCGCTGTCGCAGAGTCCGACAATGCCGCCCTTCATCGTGGGCAGTATCGGGCAGAAGGCGGGACGGCGTATGCCGCGTATCCTGCCTATCCTCAGCGTCGCCGCGGCGACGAGGGCTCCGGTCGCGCCGGTTGATACGAGGCCGGCGACGCTCTCATCCGTCCTCAGAATGGAGATCGCCTTTATCATCGAGCTCTCCTTTTTGAGCCTTATCGCGTCGGTCGGCTTATCGTCGCCTGTTATCGCGTCGGGCGCGTGGACAATCTCAACGCGGGAGGTATCGGTAAAGCCCAGTCTGTTCAGTTCAGCAAGAAGCTCCTTCTCGCCGCCAGTGAGTATCACGCTGAGATCGGGATACTTCCGCATCGCGAGAACGGCGCCCTCGACGTTTGCTCCCGGGCTGTTGTCGCCGCCGAGGCAGTCTATCACAAGCTTCATCTTCAGCCCTCCAGCTTCTTCACGTAGGAGCGGCGGCGCTTATGATTTATCGCCTTGAAGCGCTTCCACTGGTTTTGTATCGCGTGGTTATCCTCAAGATTGAGATTCGTCTCGGCGTATTCGATCTGGTCGTCCTGAAGCATGCGGTACAGCTCTCCGGTAATTACGTTGCCGACGCCGCGGTTCATATACTCGTGCGATACGCATATGAGCCCGAGATCGAGTATCTTCGGCTTTTTAATCGCCTTAAGGAGCCTTACGAGGGCGGCGGGAGTGAGATGTCCGCGCGACTTCTGAATCGCCTTTGATAGGGACGGGAAGCAGAGCCCGAGAGCGACGAGCTTGCCATTCTCGTCGAGGATTACTCCGACGTATTTGAGATCTATAATGAGCTTGAAGTTCGCTATCATCATATCCTTCATGCCCTTTGTGAAGGGAACGGTGCCGTAAAGGTGGCTGTAGCCCTCGTCGAGCAGGGCAAAGAAGTCCGTGCCGTATCTGTTTATGAAGTCGTTTACATTCTTCGCCTCGCCGAAACGGAGATTGTATCTCTTCATTATGAAATCCGACATCTTTGCAAAGCTCTCGTCGGGGACGTCGGGGCGGTATATCTTGCTTTCGAGCCAGTCGACCTCCTTCGCATAGCCGCAGTTCTCGATAAGCTTTCCGTAGTACTCGGCGTTATACTGCTCCTCGAAGGTGGAGAGCTGGTCGAAGCCCTCGATAAGAAGTCCCTCGCGCTCAAGATCGGAGAAGCCGAGGGGGCCGCAGACCGTATCCATGCCCTTGCTCTTTGCCCAGTCCTCAACCGCCTTGAAAAGCGCGTCGGCGACCTCCTGATCGTCTATCGAGTCGAAGCGGGTGAAGCGAACGCGCTTCTCGTTTCTTATCTCGTTCGAGCTTTTTTGGAGTATGCCCGAGATTCTGCCGACCATCTTTCCGTCGCGGTATGCGTTATAGTAGACGTGCTCGCAGGTGTCGTTGTAAACGTAGTTCTTCGAGAATATCTTTTTCTCGTCCCCGTAGAGCGGCGGGACGAAATACGGGTTGTCCTTATACATATCGAGGGGGAAATCAAGAAATTCCCTCTGCTGCTTTTTGGTCTTTACCTCAACTGTCTCTACCATTTTAATCACCTGTGAATAGAATGGAAGCAGATACCGGCTGTGTTCGGTCCGCAGTGACTTCCTATTGTCGGATTGACCTCTATTACCGTTATGTCGAGATCCTCGCCGAACCTCTCCTTCAGGCCCTTTTCCAGCAGCTCGACAAGCTCGGGCGCGTCGCAGGTGGCTATCAGTACGCGGTGACCCTTAACGTCGTCGCCAAGCTCCTCGGCGTATTTGAGAAGTCGGGCGACGGCCTTTGCTCTGCCCTTTTCCTTGCCTATGCTCTCCATCTTTCCGTTTGCGCCCATATAGATTATCGGTCTTATGCCGAGAAGCGTTCCCATTGTGCCTGCAAGTCCCGAAACTCTGCCTGAGCGGGAGAAAAAGCGAAGATCGTCGGCGAAGAAGTAGACTGCGAACTTGTCCACCTCTGTCTCAGCCCACTTGAGCATCTCCTCTGCGCTCTTGCCCGCCTTGTACATATCGCCTATCTCCATTGCGACGTTAAGGCTCAGAATGCTTATGCCGCGGGTATCGACAGTGTAGAAGCTGCGTTCGGGATACTGCTCCTTCAGTCTGGCTACAGCCTTATCCATAGCTGCGAAGGTCCCGCTCATCTGGCGGGAGAAATGAACGTAAAAAATATCGTCGCCCGCCTCGAAAACCGGCTTGAAGTAGTTTATATACTCCTCCTCGTTGAGGGCGCTGGTACTGGGTATCAGCCCGCCTCTGAGCTTCTCGTAGAACCCGTGGCAATCGAATTTATCGAAGTCGACGAACGGGTAGATGTTCTTTCCGTCGATGCTGTAGGGCATGCTTATGAGCCTGTAGCCGTATTCCTTCGCTATCTCGGGAGTCATATCGGTATCGGTATCTGTGAACAGTACAAGCATGGGTTTTTTGCCTCCTTATTCAAGTATCATTATGTAATCATAGACAGGCTGCTCGCCGTCGATGGTTATGACCTCAGAGAGAGGATATTTTGCGCCGAGCTCTGCGGCAAGCTGCTCAGTTTCGTCTCTCGACGCCTCTAAGCCGCGCAGCAGAACAATAATATCGTAGTCTCCCGCGCTGAGATTATCGGCAAGGCTCAGCACGGCGGACTCGCGATCCGGATCGTCGACGCTTATCTTTCCGCCGGAAAATCCGATGTAGTCGTCCTTCCTGACGCTGATCCCGTCCTTTTCCGTATCGCGTATCGCTCGGGAGACGACTCCCGTGACGACTCCCGCTATTATCTCGCGCAGGCCTGTTATTATCTCGTCCGTATCGCCCGACGAGGTGTCGAGCTGAGCTATCGCGCAGTAGCCCTCGCCCACCGTCCTCGTGGGGATAACTTTTATCTCCGCCTTCTTATATAGCTCGGCGGCCTGATCCGCGGCGAGAATAATGTTTTTATTGTTCGGGAAAACGAAGATCGTGTCGGCGTTCACCGTGTCGAAGGCGCGGATGAAATCCTCTGTCGAGGGGTTCATGCTCTGTCCGCCGTCTACCACGGCGTCGCAGCCCATCTCAAGGAAGGTGGATTTTATGCCTCTTCCGGCGGCGACGGAGACTATTCCGTAAGCCTTCTTCGGCTTTTTCGCCTTTGCAAAGCGGTCCGGCGCCGTCGTCTCGTTATGCTGCAGGGTCATATTCTCCACCTTGGTGGTGAGGAATTCTCCGAAATTCTGGCAGTAGTTGAAAATGTCGCCCGGTCTCTTCGTGTGGACATGCGCCTTTACTATCGTTCCGTCGCGGAATGCGACCACGGAATCTCCGTTTTCGTTGAGCCATTCGATAAAAGCGTCGAGATCGAAGGCGTTCACGTCTATCTTGGATTTCTGAAGCCTCAGCAAAAACTCTGTGCAGTAGCCGAACTCGAGAACGCTGTCCTCGGTGAACATATTGATATCTACGCGCTTCTGCGTCGGCGCGTCGACAAATCCCGCGTCCGTCTCCTTGCCGACGAGAGCCGCCTTCATGCCCTCTGCTATATAGAGAAGTCCTGCTCCGCCCGAGTCGACCACTCCCGCCTCCTTCAGAACGGCAAGAAGCTCGGGAGTCCTCTCAAGCGAGCGCTCCATCTCCTCGATGAAATCGTCGAAATAGCGGATGAAATCGCTCTCTCCGTTGATGCGAGAGCCGGCGAAACGGACTGAGTCTCTGTATACGGTAAGTATCGTACCCTCGACGGGTACGGAAACCGCCTCGTAAGCTTCGCGCACGCCTCTCTCGAGAGCGCGGGTGAAAACGGCCGTCGTGGCGCGTTCCGCGTTCTCCAGGCCCTTGGAAATCCCTGCAAAAATACGGGAGGTGATAACTCCGGAGTTGCCTCTCGCGCCGAGCAGCATACCTCTCGCGGCAAGCTCAGCCGCCTCGCCGAGATTAAGCCCGCTCTCGCCGCGCAGCATGGCGGCTCCAGCCTCCACGGTCATATACATATTATCGCCCGTATCGCCGTCCGGTATGGGAAATACGTTCAGGTCGTTTACGGTCTTTCTGTTCCTCATAAGGTTGGCCGTGCCCCCGATTATCAGCTTTGAAAAGAGGGCGCCGTCCATTATCTCCGTTCTCATCACTTATCTATCCCTTCCGCTATATGCTCGATTATTTTTCCGGCGGCGTCGGTAAAGGCGTTCTGCCTCTCTATGCTCACCATTCTCTCCGCCTCAGCCCTGTCGTCCAGCAGCCTTCTCGCCTTTATGGCGCAGTCCCATGCGCTCTTCGCCTTAAGGCAAAGCTCGCGTTTAGCCAGAAATTCGGCGTTGCCGCTCTCCGTTCCGCTGACGGTGTGCGGAAGCACCATCGGTCTGCCCAGCGCGGCGTTTCTCGCGCAGAGCACTCCGTCCGCAGCGTTGATAACGACGTCGGCAGCCGCTATATAGAAGTTCTCCTTCTCGGAATAGGCCGCGGTCTGGAGCATCGGCTCGTCCGGCAGCCTCTTGCGAAGCTTCTTGCTGAGCTTCTCGTATATCTCGCTCTCCCTGTCCGCGAGAACGTAGATGAGAGCATCCCTCTTTTCAAGCCCGGTCAGATACTCGCAAAGATCAGTGACGTAAGCGGGCTTGAGTCCCATCGTGTTGATGAGATATACCCGCTTATGCTTCGGGATAACGAGGAAGTTTCTCGCCTCAGACCTTGAAGGCC
This sequence comes from Oscillospiraceae bacterium, assembly GCA_902765975.1. Lineage (GTDB taxonomy): Bacteria > Bacillota > Clostridia > Oscillospirales > Oscillospiraceae > RUG626. The sequence continues at coordinate 2,091 of CACXBO010000117.1, read as the reverse complement.
CCTCGGTAAAGCGCCTGTCTACCGGAATGCCCGTTATCCTAAACCTGTCCGGACCTATCCCCTTGTCCATCAGCTTCGGCGCAAGCCCTCGGTGCGGCACGAAATAGAAATCGAGCTCCGTCTCGCTCATAAGCGGAACGTAGGCATATTCCGTCAGAACTCCGTAAGTCGGGACCCTCAGTCCCTCCCGCCTTTTCGCCGCCGTCAGCGCCTCCATACCGTGGAGATGCGTTGCGATAACGGCGTCGAAGCTCTCTAATTTTATGTATTCGGCAAGCTCCTCCGACTTTGATGCGTTCGCTATGTATAAGGGCGAGGTTATCCCCGCCTTATCCAGGAGCCCGCTCGCGGAGTAAACCGCACGGTACAGCCTCGGCACGTTCTTCTTCAGTTTTTTCCCTGAGTAGATAACCGCGCTCTTCGTCCAGCCCCTTCCGAATTTGTCCGGGTCGGCAAGAGTACAGTCTATCCCCCGCTCCTCCGCAGCCTCGCAGAGAGCGAGGGCCGCGCCCGGGCTCCCGTCGCCCGTATCGCAGGAGAGAATCAAAAGCTTCATTTTTATACCTCTTGTTGACTTTTTACACAGGTGTATATTATTATATTCAGTGGGAAAAATCTATAGTCAACCGAGCGCTATTATGCCATTATTTATACATTTAATTCATATATTGTCTATAAAGAAACAGATATGGCGAAAGTTGTAGAAGAGAGGGTAACGCATATGGAACTTGAAAAAACTGAGGACAGGCGTGTAATAAAAACGAAGAGGGCGATACGGAGCGCGTTTGCAAGGCTTCTCTCGGAGAAGGAGCTTGAGGACATAACTGTAAGCGACATAGCTCAGTACGCGGATATCAACCGCAAGACTTTCTATAATTACTACGCCGGCGTTCACGAGGTGGTCGGAGAGATAGAGGACGAGATTGCCGGCTCTTTCGGCGGGGCTCTGAGCAGCGAGGGGATCGCTTCCGCGGAGGATGCGGCGTTTTTCGTCTTCGAGAAGCTCACCTCCGTTATCAATACGGATATCGACTTCTACGGGCAGATGTTCTCCATGCGCGGCAACGTCAGCATGATGACGAAGATAGTGGACATTATGAAGGAGAAGGCGCGACCGTATATAGCGGAGCATTTCCGGGTCGGGGTGGAAAATCTGGATATAATAATGGAGTTTATGTTCTCCGGGCTTATCTCCGTCTATCAGCGCTGGTTCAATTCATCGAGGCGGATACCTGTGGAGGACATCTCCTCCGTAATAATGAAGCTTGCGACCGACGGGATGAGCGGGTTTTCGGAAACGGATTGAAAACTCTCCGGCGGTATGATACTATGATACTATTAAAAGGATAGGGATGATATACCCATGTTTGTTGATAAAGCAACTATCGAGATAAAGGCGGGAAAGGGCGGAAACGGAGCCGTCGCCTTTCACCGCGAAAAATACGTGGCCTCCGGAGGACCGGACGGAGGCGACGGCGGACGCGGCGGGAGCGTAATACTCGTTCCCGATCCGAATATGTCAACGCTTATGGATTTTAGGTACAGGAGGAAATACTCCGCCCAAAACGGAATGGACGGAGGCGGAAAGCGCTGCACGGGCAGGGACGGGGAGGATCTTATCATCAAGGTCCCCGTCGGCACAGTAGTGCGCGACGCGAAAACCGGTCAGATAATGGCTGATATGACGAAGACCGACCGCTTTATTGCCGCAAAGGGCGGTATCGGCGGCTGGGGCAACTCGCATTTCGCCACTCCGACGCGTCAGGCTCCGCGCTTTGCCAAGGCAGGTCTGCCCGGAGTCGAGCGTGAGATAACGCTTGAGCTCAAGCTTCTCGCCGACGTCGGTCTTGTCGGATTTCCGAACGTGGGCAAGTCCACTCTGCTCAGCGTCGTATCAAAGGCAAGGCCGAAGATAGCAAATTACCACTTTACTACTCTATTCCCCAACCTCGGCGTGGTCTACGCTGGCGAGGGGCGCTCATTCGTTATGGCTGATATCCCGGGCATAATCGAGGGCGCGAGCGAGGGCGCCGGTCTCGGTCACGACTTTCTGCGCCACATTGACCGTTGCCGCCTTCTCGTGCACGTCGT
>CACXBO010000116.1 GCA_902765975.1 Oscillospiraceae bacterium | reverse complement strand
GATGGACCCGGAGGTAATGCTTTTTGACGAGCCGACGAGCGCGCTTGACCCTGAGATGGTCGGAGAAGTTCTCGACGTTATGAAAAGACTTGCGGCCAACGGTATGACAATGGTCGTAGTTACCCACGAGATGGGCTTTGCGAGAGAGGTCGGAGACAGAGTGATTTTTATGGACGAGGGAAAAATGATTGAAGAGGGGACCCCTGATGAGATATTTTCCGCTCCAAAGTCCGATAGACTGAAAAGCTTTCTGAATAAAGTTTTGTAACCGAATTGTAATAAAAAAGAGGGAACATCTCCCTCTTTTTTTGCGTCATATAATTGAAAACCTCGGGGATTGATAATATAATATAAACAAAGGGGGAACTTGAAATGAAAAAGAAGATAGCGATAATACTTTCCGTTGTTATGGTTGCGGCACTGCTAGCCGCCTGCTCCGCGGGAAGCTATAAGAATGCAGGCAGGGAATATGCAAACGACTATTACGACGCATATCCGGATGAGCCTTATGCGCCCGAGCCCGCTCAAAGCGAGAATTATGAATATGCCGGAACGGACGAGAGCGGCTTTACTGAGGCGTCCGGTGCAACAACGGCAAAAGACTTTGCCGAGAAGATGATCTACTCGGCGAGCGTCCAGCTTGAAACAACAAAGTTTGAAGATACCCTCGCTTCTCTCGAAACTATGATAAAAGCATACGGCGGATTCATTGAGTCGAGCTATATGACCGGTCAGAGCTATTCCTCAAAATGGAATAACTATGAGCCGCGCCGTTCCGCTCAGTATATCATCCGCGTTCCGAGCAGCGGCTTCAGATCTATCCTCGACGACTTCGGGACTATAGGGAATGTGACGGAATCGAGAAACTGGGCTGAGAATATTACCGAGCAGTTTTACGATTCCGAATCAAGGCTGAACACTCTTAAGGTAGAGGAGCAGCGTCTGCTTGCAATGCTTGAGAAGGCTGACAACGTTAGCGACATGATCGAGCTTGAGTCCAGACTTTCCGACGTCAGATACAGCATTGAATCGGTTACGAGCCGCCTCAGAAACTGGCAGAATCAGGTCGATTACAGCACGGTTACGGTCAGTATTACGGAGGTCAAGGAGCTTACGACCGTGGTTGAGCCTCAGCGCACTTACTGGGAGGAGATAGGCGACGGACTTGCTTCAACGTTTAAGGAGATCTGGAGCTTCCTCAAGGGCGCGTTCAAGTGGTTCATTATCGTGCTTCCCGTTTTCCTCGCGCTCGGAGTTGTTGCCGTGATTACAGTAGTGATAATAAAGCTTGCAACACGTTCTTCAAGGAAAAAGAAAAAAGAGGCCGCTGAAGAGAGATCGGAAGATAAGAAAAATAACACATAAATATTTGCCGCCTTGTCGTGAAACAAGGCGGCAAATATTTGCACGCAAACTTAAAAATTGACTGATTATTGACACGACCGCCTTATGCGGTATATAATTAAATTTGACGATATATTCTACTCTGATTGAGAAGAGAAAGGGGAAAACCTTTATGTGGAAAAACAGATGTAGGTTTTTTGCTTTGATAGTTGCGGCGATTTTAGTTATCGCTGTGCCTACGCCCGCATTAGCTGAAGGCGGTGTCCGGACTGAAGTATCCGGTGAGCCGATAACAGATGAAAACGGTGTCGTTATTGGAGAGAGAACGACGACTGTTACGTTTGATGAAGACGGCAGCGAGTTGAGCCGAGAGGTTGAGACCGTATTGACTTCATCGGAGAGCGATGAAAAGGGCAGACCTTTGAGCATAAAAGCCGTTACCGACGGAGTGAGAACTACAGCCCCATCCGTCGGAGAAATAGAAGTTCAACCTGACGAGGTAAGAACCGAATCCGGCGATTATGGGCAGATGGGAATTATGGCCTCCGGCGCTTTCGGAGAATCATCCACAAATGAGATAAACGGCGATCTGCTGACCGACGTTCCGCCGGAGGGATATACGGAAGAAAACGGTGTTTACGTATCACCCGACGGAACAGCGACGTGGAAGAGCGAGCAGTTGACTGATGACAGCGGAACAGTCTGCGGCTTTAAGACCACGGTAACAGAAACAACGGAGAATACAGAAGTGGCAGAGTCGCTTCCGGCAGATATGCTGGAACACCTCGATGAACTCGAAATAACGGAAGGAGAAGACGGCTCAAAGACATACACACTAACCGTTGAAGAGGACCTTCCGGGCGGAATAAAAGTAAAAACGGTAAAAACTGCAGAGTCGTCGAGGGCAAACGTGACGACAACGACTCGTCGCACGGTTATTAAAGAATATGAAAAACGGATCACCAGGAACGGAAGCATTACGCTTGCTGTCAGCAATATCGTTCCAACCGACGACAACGGAGCTCTTTCTCTGAACCCTATTACTCCGGATCTGTCGATTGCAGAGGGCGAAGGTACAGACGTAGGCGGCTCGGAGATAATGTATTTTATCAATCCGGGATTCGTCAGTTTGTTCAGAAGCCTGTATGCTAGTCTTGTACCGGAAAACACAGTTCCAGACAGGCTCGTATATGCCAAGACAACGCCATACTACCTTTTTGGGAACTTCGCCTGCTTTATCTATACCGAGGGACATGACTTTGAAATGCAGGTCCTGTCCGACTCTGAATATAATCTCCATTATGCTTTTTGTGCAGACAGAAGCGTCGGCGCCAATCCGGATATGGTTTTCAAAATGGTCAATGCGGACGATATGCACTATATCGATATTAAGCCCGGAGCTGAAGCGGCAATAAAAAGCATAGCAATAAACGGCTTTTGGTGTACGGCGAATAACGCCGGGAGTCTTGAGTCGTTCAGCTCGTGGGTGAGAAGTCTCGGATACGAGGGCAGCCTTGATGCACTTACGGAGGGCGTTGCTGAAGCGGTAACGCAAAACGCCATCTGGCACTATGCAAGCAGCGGACACAACGATATCCCCGTACTCTCCTCTGATCCGGTGTGGGTCTACAGCGATCAGTTCAAGGAGGAACATAAACTGACGGACGAGGATATAGAGAGCTATCCGGAAATCTACGCGAAGCTCAGACTCGCGTCCAACCTGTATCAGCTCATTATTGCAAAAGGGGACGCAGGCGAGCTTGCGTCCGGAGAGAATACAGAACTGCTTATGGACAAAGACCTTGTTACGCCATCCATAACGGTAAAAGGTACGGACGGAGAGACGTATGATGCTGATATCTCGTTTGTATTGGATATTCCTTACGACAGATTCAGAGGCAACGTAGAAGTAATCGCGGCATACGGCGAAGGCGAATCCAAAACAGGAACAGTTATCGAGAATACGGAAGGCAAACCTCTCTGCAAGATAACGGGTCTGAGTCTTAAAAACGGCGACAGTGTCGCTATCACACTTAGCGGAATGCAGGAACTGACAAGAGCGGCGTACTTCCTCGTAGCTGAGAGCGGAGACGTCGCGGAAACTCAAACGCTGGTTACCATAGAAGAAGGAGAGAGAACTCTGGGACTGAGCTTTGAGCTTACTCTTGAGGTTGAGGATCCGGAAACAGAGACGGTCTACAGAGAGAGAAGAGAAACATCCTCCTCATCCAGTGCGGTTTGGCATTATGAAGAGCTGACGGTGTACGAGTATCCGCATGATGCGCCTCCCGCGCCGCCCATACCAGAGCCGGAGCCCTTGGCCTACGATCTTATTCTGACCGAGGAGATCTACGGAGAAGCGCCAAGAACAGACACGTTTGATTTTATACTTGAGTTTTCACATCCCGAAATTGAGATCCCGACGGAGTACAGGGTCGAGGGGTCACGTTATCCTGAAGGAGGAACTATCAAGATGAACGCATCCTTGGGAGAGCGTGAAAACGAAGCTGCCTCCGGATCGGGTACCGGTTCGGTATTCGCTACTTTTACCCTCGGACATGGGGAAAAGATCAAGATTTTAGGACTCCCGAACGGAACGAGGATCAAAACCGTGCAGACGGGAGGCGACGATAGATATGAGACAAAAATTGACGGAACGCTTGAACCCAGCCGTATCGCAGAAAGAGAAATTCATTCGGACGAAGTGCGTATAGACTATGCAAACGGATACTATTCCAGTTCAGAGCCTACGCCCGAACCGGAAGCTGAGCCGGAGCCGGAGCCGGAACCCGAACCGGAGCCTGAGCCAACTCAGAAACCACAGACGGAAACGGATGAAAAGCTCGATGATGAAACGCCTTTAGATTATATCCCGGATACCGGAGACACGAACTGTATCCTTTTCTGGCTTGCTCTTTCAGTTATGGGAGCGGCGATCATTGCAGCATTATCAATAAAGATAAGAAAGCACGAATAACTCAAAAAGGGCTGTAGCAAAATGATATGTACCCTCCTTACTGGCTGTCCAGTAAAGAGGGTACATATCACTCTTTTCAGCCGCCTCGGCTCCGTGTATTTATGGGGCTTTTTTGCTACAGCCCCTTTATCAGTCGGTTATTTCAAGCAGAACTGGGCAGTGGTCCGAGCCGAAAACGTCGGTAAGTATCTCAGAGCGGACTATCCTTTCTTTCATCCTTTCCGAGAGAATGAAGTAATCTATGCGCCAGCCGACGTTTTTTTCCCTTGCCCTGAAGCGATAGCTCCACCAGGAATAAACGTCGCGTGCGTCGGGATGCAGATAACGGAAGGAGTCGACGAAGCCGCTTTGAAGAAGCTCGGTCATTTTCCCGCGCTCTTCATCTGTAAAGCCGGAATTATGCCTGTTGGACTGCGGATTTTTGATATCTATCTCCTCGTGCGCCACGTTGAGATCGCCGCAGAGAATTAAGGGCTTGACGGCGTCAAGTTCCTTTAGATAATTGCGGAAATCATCCTCCCAGACCATTCTGTAATCGAGCCGCTTGAGCCCGTCCTGAGAATTGGGAGTGTAGCAGGAAATGAGATAAAAATCACCGTAATCGGCAGTTATAACTCTGCCCTCATGACGGTGTATATCGTCTCCGAAATCGTAATTAACGGTTTCGGGGATTTTTTTTGTAAATATCGCTACTCCGGAATAGCCCGCCTTATCGGCGCTGTTCCAATAACGCTCGTAGCCCGGAAGCTCAAAGTCGGCCTGCTCGGGCTTCATCTTCGTTTCGTTAAGGCATATCACGTCCGGATCCGCCTCCTTTACGAAATCCAGAAATCCCTTCGTTATGCAGGCTCTGAGTCCGTTCACGTTCCAAGAAATAAGCTTCATAGCATAGCTCCTTTTCTGCGCCTTATCCTGTGACAGACGCTGTAACATATAAACAGAATGAGATTGTGCGCTATCATACAGCCCCATGCGTATTCAAGCCCGAGTCCGAGGCGGCGAGTGCAGATATAGGTCCCGACGATTCGGACAAGCCACATGCCGATGACATTGAAAACGAACGGAAGCCTTGTTTCGCCTTCGCCCTGCATCATGCCCTCAATTACTATCGAAACTCCGTAAAAGGGTTCAGAGAGCGCCACCATACGGAGGACGAGACTGCCGAGAGAGATGACTTCTGCGTCGTCGGAGAAAAGAGACGCCATTTGCGGCGCAAAAATAAACAGCAGAGCTCCGGAGACTGTCATCAGCGAGACCTCAATGATTATTATCATTCCGGAGAGAGCATCCTTGCGCTTTTTCCTTCCGGCGCCAACGGCCTCACCTGTAAGCGTTGCAGCCGCAGCCTGCATCCCGTAACCCGGTACGTAAAATGCGGACTCGACCGTGTTCGCCACCGTATGCGCCGCGGTGGATATCTCTCCGAGAGAGTTTATCATTGCGGCAAAGGCGACGTAGCCGAGGCTCGTGGCAAATCTTTGGAACATATTCGGAATTGCGACCCTGAGAGCGGCGAGAAGCACTTCCTTGTCAGGCCTGAGCCTTTGACCGCGAGGCGTAAGCTCCGGATGACGCCAGACGGCGCGGGAGATAAGCAATGCGCCGACGATGAAGCTGACTGCGCTCGCTTCAGCTGCTCCCGAGACGCCTCGCCCAAGCCCGGGTAGAACAAAGCTGAGACCGAAAAGACTTAGCTGCCTTGTCTTAAAGATCAAAAGGAAATTCAAAACTACGTTTACAACATTCATAATTATGCCGACTCGCATAGGCGTTTTTGTATCCCCCACTGCCCGAAGCTCCGCTCCGAAAATGATCATAGCAGTTCGGAAAAGCGTAGGCAGATACAGAATAAAGAAATACCTGCCTGCGAGCGGTCTGATCGCTTCGTCGACCTGCATCCAAACAGGTATAACGCCGCTGAGAGAGAGAGTCAGGCATGTGAAGCATAGACCGATTACGATTGATATCAGTATTGCCTGAACTGAAGCGGAACGTACCTTCTCCGCCTTGCCAGCGCCTCTGCTGCGCGAGATATAGCTCAAAAAACCGACTCCGAAGGCGTTGATAGTTGAGCCTATCAGCCAGTTGACCGTTGTAGTGGAGCCTACAGCGGCGACGGCGGCCGTCCCGAGCGAGCCTACCATAGCGGTGTCTATATATTGAACGGCGGTGTACATAAGCTGTTCCGTCATAGTGGGCCATGCCAGAGAGATAATTTCGCGGGCAAGCGACGGTCTGCGCAAATCTTTTTCCATTATCTGAGCGTTATCCTCGCCAAGAACACGTTTTTATCCTCAACGCAGCCGGAAATATCAATATAACCGTTGCTGATACGCTTTTTATACCTGATCGTCTGCCCCTCGAACGCAGGACTTCTGAATGCGACCTCGACTTCATAAATGTCCATCCCGTTAAGCTCCTTCAGGCTGAAAAGCCCGAAAAGAGCGTGGACGTAAGCGGAGTTGTTCATATGCATACCGAGATCGACGTCCGTCGAACGGACGGTGTATTCGCCGAAATCTTCGGCGCAGGAGAAATCGGGGCCGATACGCAGAAACGGCTCAGGCAGAACAGCCTGCTCCGAAAACTCAAGAGCGGAGGGATAGACGCCCGTCAAAGGCTGCGGACGCCCACTGTCGATGGACAGGACCGCCCATTCCGTTTTGCCCTCGATAAGAGTTTCGCCTTCGGAAGAGATTACGTAGTCCCTGTTTGCCCTGACTCTATCGGGCTGTTCCGGCCAGGTACTAAGCGTAACTGGGGAGAGCATAAATGGTCTTTTATAATACCTTACCTTGGTTTTGACCGTAAGCCAGAAGAGACCTTTTTCCATAAGATCTTTAAGCCCTATGCCTAATCTCTCAGCATGTTCGCCCGCTATATCCTGAAGGACGGAGAAGGTGTGAGCATAGGAGAGAAGTGAACGGCTGTCGCATCTGCTCGGTTCGACAAGAATGGTTTTGGTGTACTTAGAGTCCATAATAATCCTCCAAATTGGGCAAAAAAGATATATTTATACTATATTCTAATCGCCGTCTTGTGTCAAGTGTACCATCATTTGCTGTGGACAAAAGGACGCTTTTATGCTATAATGCGTTAAATTGTAAATTATGGGTTTTTGGAGGATCCGAAAATGAAAGAGCTGATGTTGGGCAATAAGGCCGTTGCCAGAGGACTGTACGAGGCCGGATGCCAGTTTATTTCAAGCTATCCGGGCACGCCGAGTACCGAGGTGACCGAAGAAGCCGCCAAGTATCCTGAGATCTACTGCGAGTGGGCGCCGAACGAGAAGGTGGCGATGGAGGCCGCTTTCGGAGCGAGCCTTGCAGGGAAGAGAAGCTTTTGCGGAATGAAGCACGTCGGACTTAACGTTGCCGCAGATCCTCTCTACACGATGAGCTATACCGGAGTCAACGCAGGAATGGTGATCGTCGTTGCAGACGACCCAGGTATGCATTCGAGCCAGAATGAGCAGGACAGCCGTCATCACGCAATGGCGGCAAAGGTGCCGATGCTTGAGCCGGCGGATTCATCCGAGGCGATCGAGTTTGCAAAGCTTGCCTATGAGCTCAGCGAGAGCTTCGATACCCCCGTCATCATAAAAATGTGTACCCGCGTAGCTCACTCTCAGAGCGTAGTCGAGAGGGGCGAGCGCGCCGTTTTCGAGAAGAGCTATGAGAAGAACATAGCCAAATACGTTATGATGCCCGGAAACGCAAAAAAGCGTCACCCTATCGTCGAGGAGCGCACGAGAAAGCTTGCCGAGTGGGCTGAGACCTGCACAATCAACAGGGTAGAAGACGGCAGAGACAGAACGATAGGCATAATAACATCTTCAACGAGCTATCAGTACGTCAAGGAAATCGCCGGAGACCTGTACCCTGTTCTCAAGCTCGGCATGGTATGGCCGCTGCCTGAAAAGAAGATAATAGACTTTGCCGCTTCCGTTGAGAAGCTTTACGTGGTCGAGGAGCTCGACGGCTTTATTGAGGCGCACGTTCGCTCTCTCGGTCTCGGCTGCATTGGCAAGGAGCTATTCTCAAATATTGACGAATTCAGCCAGTCCATTATTGCCGAAAAGCTCGGCTATGAGCCAAAGAACACGCTTTCGCTCAAGGAGGCTATACCTCCGAGACCTCCGGTTATGTGTTCCGGCTGCCCGCACAGAGGTCTGTTTTACACTCTGAAGAAGAACAAGGTCACTGTTCTCGGCGATATAGGATGCTATACTCTTGGAGCAGTAGCGCCGCTCTCCGCGATGGAGATGACGCTGTGCATGGGAGCCTCGGTCTCTGCGCTTCACGGCTTTAACAAGGCCCTCGGCGAGTCTGCAGAGGGTAATACCGTTGCCGTTATCGGCGATTCGACCTTTATGCACAGCGGAATGACCGGCCTTGCCAATATTGCGTATAACCAGACAAATTCGACGGTAATTATCCTCGACAACTCCATCACAGGAATGACCGGGCATCAGCAGAACCCGACGACAGGCTTCAACCTCCGCGGCGACCCTGCGGGCAAGATCGACCTTGAGAGCCTCTGCCGCGCAATGGGCATAAAGAGAGTTCGCGTTGTCGATCCATACGATCTCAAGGCGTGCGACGAGGCCGTTAAAGAGGAGCTTGCAGCGAAGGAGCCGAGCGTAATAATAAGCCGCAGACCCTGCGCTCTCCTCAAGAACGTAAAGCACAATCCGCCGGTAAAAGTCGATCCTGAGAAGTGCAGAAGCTGCAAGAGCTGTATGCGCATAGGATGCCCGTCCATAAGCATTAAGAACGGCAAAGCCGTAATCGACGAGACGCTCTGCGTCGGATGCGACGTATGCACACAGCTCTGCGGCTTCGGCGCGATAACCAGGCCGGGAAGGGAGTAATAGAATGGAAACGAAGAACATAATGATAGTCGGAGTCGGCGGACAGGGAAGCCTTCTCGCTTCAAAGCTGCTCGGACATCTCTTTCTTTCAATGGGCTGTGACGTAAAGGTCAGCGAGGTCCACGGCATGAGCCAGCGCGGCGGCAGCGTCGTAACTTACGTTAGATACGGCGAAAAGGTCTATTCGCCGGTTATCGATAAGGGCGAAGCAGATATGATAGTCTCCTTTGAGCTTCTCGAGGCAGCAAGATGGCTTTCATACTTAAAGACCGACGGAGTTGTTATAACCAACACACAGAAGATAGATCCGATGCCCGTTATTACCGGAGCAGCGGAGTACCCCGAAGAGCTTGTGAAGAAGATGAGCGACGCGGGAGCAAAGGTCGACGCTCTCGACTGCGTTAGCCTTGCAGCCGAGGCAGGATCGGTAAAGGCCGTCAATATCGTGCTTTTAGGCAGACTTTCAAAGTATTTCGATATTCCCGAAGAAAAATGGCTTGCCTCTATTGAAGCGATTGTCCCCCCTAAATTCCTGGATATGAATAAAAAAGCCTTTGAGCTTGGAAGGAAAGTGTGAACTGTATGGAAAGATATTTCCAACCGGAGATCGAATGCGCGTCTCGCGACGAGATAGTGAGCATTCAGAATAAAAAACTGCGCGACCAAATTAACCATGTTTGGAACAATGTGCCCTATTACCGCAGCAAAATGGAGGAGAAGGGTTTATCGCCCGACGACATTCAGACGATAGACGACCTTAAAAAGCTTCCGTTCCTCTCTAAGTATGACCTCCGCGATTCATATCCCTACGGACTTCTCGGCGTTCCGCTCAAGGACGTCGTGAGGATACACTCGACTTCCGGCACTACCGGAAAGAGAGTTGTAGCGTTCTACACTCAGCACGACATCGACCTCTGGGAGGACTGCTGTGCAAGAGCTCTTGTCGCAGCGGGAGCAACGAACGAGGATGTATGCCAGGTGGCTTACGGTTTCGGGCTCTTTACGGGCGGAGCCGGATTGAACGGCGGCAGCCACAAGCTTGGCTGTATGACTATCCCGATAAGCTCAGGAAACACCGACAGGCAGATAATGTTCATTCAGGATCTCAACGCTACTATTATCTGCTGCACACCGAGCTATGCCGCATACCTCGGCGAGCGAATGAAGGAGCTCGGTCTCGGACCTGACGACATCCCTCTCAAAGCCGGAATTTTCGGCGCTGAGGCGTGGAGCGAGGAGATGAGGCAGGATATCCAGAAAACTCTCGGAATAAAGGCGTTTGATATCTACGGACTAACAGAGCTATCCGGACCAGGCGTTGCTTTCGAGTGCTCCGCTCAGCAGGGTATGCACATAAACGAGGACCATTTCATAGCGGAGATAATAGATCCGGATACCGAGGAGGTACTCCCCGACGGAACGTGGGGCGAGCTCGTTTTCTCTGCGATTGACAAAGAGGCTTTCCCGGTGATACGCTACAGGACTCGCGATATCTGCCGCCTTACGAGGGAGAAATGCTCCTGCGGCAGAACTCACGTAAAGATGGATAAGCCCAGAGGCCGCACCGACGATATGCTTATCATCCGCGGCGTGAACGTGTTCCCGAGCCAGATTGAAACTGTCCTTCTGAATAACGGTTACGGTGCGAACTATCAGATAATAGTCGACAGAGTCAACAATACCGACACATTTGAGGTCAGGGTCGAGCTTACGCCCGAGATGTTCACAGACGATCTGGGCGATATAACCGCAAAGCAGAAGAAGCTTGAAAGCGGGCTTCAGGCTATGCTCGGCATAAAGGCGAAGGTTACCCTTGTCGCACCGAAGAGCATCGTCAGAAGCGAGGGCAAGGCCGTAAGAGTTATAGATAACCGCAAGATATAAGGAGGCAGGAAAATGAGCATTAAGCAGATTTCCGTTTTTCTTGAGAACAAGCCCGGTACCCTTATGGAGATGACCTCTCTGCTTGCGGAGAAGAACGTCGATCTCCGGGCGCTCTCTCTTGCCGAGACCAAGGATTTCGGCATTGCAAGGCTGATTACCGACGATGACGCTGCAGCTATGGACGTTTTGAGGGAGGGCGGCTTCGTTGCAAAGCTGACCTCAGTTCTTGCCTTCGCCGTTCCGGACGAGCCGGGCGGGCTTTTGAAGCTTCTCCAGAGAATAGGAGAGGCTAAGGTCAATATTGAGTATATGTACTCCTTCCTCGGCGGAAAAGAGGAGGATCACGCCTATATGATCTTCCGAGTGGCTCACACTGCAGAGGCTGAGGAAAGGCTTCGCGAGCTCGGTCTCATCCCGATAACCTCCGAAACGTTTGAATAATTTTCGCCTGCTAAACGGTCTGATATCCTTTCCATGGGATACCAGACCGTTTTTTTTTCGCAGGCGCAGCTTCTGCCATGATAATTCGTCGAAATAATTCTTGAAAAATGAAATGAAAACAATTATACTTAGCTCATTATGGATTATTATGGGTAAGTGCGGAATGACGCGACCCATTTGGAGGTACCGCATTGTATCTGCGAGCGCTGGAAATGTGCGGGTTCAAATCGTTTCCCGAAAGGACCCGCCTGACTTTTGAAAAGCCGATCACTGCTATTGTAGGCCCGAACGGCTCCGGAAAATCGAATATTGCAGACGCTTTGATGTGGGTAATGGGCGAGATGAGCACGAAAGCCCTGCGCGGCGGCAAAATGGAGGACGTCATTTTCGGAGGTACCGAAAAAAGGGCTCAGGTTGGCTTTGCAGAGGTCACTCTCGTGCTTGACAACTCCGACGGCGGACTCAGCATCGACTCCGATGAGGTAGAGGTCACGCGCCGCTACTTCCGCTCCGGAGAGTCAGAGTACTATATCAACCGCAAGGCTGTCAGGCTCAGGGACGTAAACGAGCTGTTTATGGATACCGGTCTCGGTCGCGACGGGTATTCAATTATCGGTCAGGGTAAGGTCGACAGCATACTCTCCCAGAGAAGCACGGATCGCAGGGAGATTTTTGAGGAAGCGGCGGGAATAAGCAGGTTCCGTCACCGCAAGGAGGAGTCTGAGCGCAAGCTTGAGAGAGCGGAGGAGGATCTTCTCCGCGTTAACGATAAGATTTCCGAGCTTGAAATGCAGGTCGAGCCGCTCAGAAAGCAGTCTGAGGTAGCAAAAAGATATCTTATACTCAGAGACGAGCTTCGCGGCCTTGAGATAAGCATATGGCTTACGGATCTGGACGAGCTGCAGGAGAAGAACAAGAAGCTGAATGAAGAGGCGATAGCGGCTTCCGGCGCGCTTGAGAAAGCGAGGGCGGAGCTCGACGCAGTATCGAGCGCTACAGAGGCTCTGTCAGAAAGAATGCACGGGAAGGACGAGGAGGCGGAGAGTGTTCGCTCCGATATAACGGGTTCTGATTCTCTCATAGCGGAGACTGAGTCGGAGCTTGCAGTTCTGAACACGAGGCTCGGGCATAATCTGGAGAGCATCGAAAGAGCCGAAGAGGAGATGCAGCGCCAGGAGGGACAAAACTCCGGACTTGCCGCTCAGATAGAGGATAGGAAAAAGAGAGTTTCCGGCATAGAGTCCGAGCTTTCAGATATAGAATCCGCACTCAGAGCACTGTCCGACAAGGCTACCCGCATTTCAGAGAGCGAGAGCGAAAACCAGCGCAGAATGGCTGAGCTTTCCGAGTCGAATCGTGAAGCCGCTGAGCAGCTATCGAATAAGAAAAGCGAGCTGAGCGGAATCGCTGCATTTATGCAGGAGGCTGAGGACAGAGAGAGCGCCATTCTCTCTGAGATAAGCGCTCAGACAGAAAAGCTTGAGGCTGCAAAAAAAGAAGCTGCAGCAAACGGCGAGCTGCTTTCAGCCGCCCTTTCAAAAGCGGAGTCGGGAAAGAACGTCGTATCAGGCTATTCTATAAAGCTCAAAGCTAAGCGCGGCAAGGTCGAGGAGCTCTCTTCAAATACGCTGCGTCTTAATATGGACTATAACGCGCTTAAGAGCAGGATACAGCTTTTGAGCGATATGGAGAGAGACTACGAGGGCTACGGAAAGGCCGTAAAGAATATTATGCGAGAGGCGAAGAGGGGCACGCTGAACGGGATCCACGCCCCGGTTGCAGAGCTTATCAAGACTCCCGATAAGTATACTCTTGCAATTGAGGTCGCTATGGGCTCGGCTCTTCAGCAGATAGTCGTTAGCACGGACGCCGACGGCAAGGCGGCAATAAAAATGCTCGAGCGCCGCGACGGAGGCAGAAACACATTCCTTCCGATAAACGTAATAAAGGGCACGAGACTCAGCGTTCCCGGGCTTGAGAAAGAGGACGGATATGAGGGCGTAGCCTCAGACCTTATCAAATACGACGCGGAATACGAAGGGGTCATGCTCCAGCTTGTCGGCAGAACTGCCATTGTAACAGACCTCGACTGTGCCGTTAGGATCGCAAGAAAATACGGGCATAAGTTCAGGATCGTAACTCTTAACGGTCAGGTTATTAACACCGGCGGAAGCATGACGGGCGGAAGCGCTCCTTCAAACTCCGGAATCCTTTCAAGAGCGAACGAGCTGAAGGCTCTTAAGGAAAAAGAGAGCTCTATGTCGGAGGAGCTCAAGCTCAGAGAGAATAGGCTTGATACCGAAAAGCGCGCCCTTTCGGCGGCGGAGTATGAACTAAGGACTGCCGAGGAAGAGCTTCGCGCGTGCGAGGCTGAGATAGTAAAGCTCAGCGGCGCAAAGGAACACTTTGAATTATTGATAAAGTCTCTCTCCGACAGAATAGACGAGCTGAAGCGCGATAGAGCCGACCTCAGAAACAGAGCGGAAGAGCTGAAAGCAAATGCCGATACCGTAAGGACGGAGATCGAGAAGCTAACCGACAGTGAGGAGAAGACGCGCTTAGAGCTAAGCGCCGAATCGGGCGGAAGGGAAGAGCTTTCCGAACAGAGAAGAAAACTGATGACCGAGGAATCGGAGATAAAGGCCGCTATCGCGTCGCTTACAGCAGAGAAGGAAACGCAGAAGGCCGCTATCGCACAGCTCGATGAGCTTAGATTGGGGCTTTTAGGCGATAAGGAAAAGCAGGCGCTCACCATAGAACGCTTAAACTCCGAGTCCGACGAGATCAAAAAAGAGATAGAGCTCGGAGGTCAAAGGCTTGAAGCCAGAAAAGCCGCGTCAGAGAGACTGCGCGAAAAGCTCAAGACAATTACCGATGAAAAGCTCAGGTTAGAAGCGGAGAGAACGAGATCGGAAAAGGAATACCGCGATAAATACCAGAGAATAATCGACCTTGAGCGAGACGGAGCGAGGATAGAGCAGAAGCGTCAGGCGGCCGAGATGGAGGAGAAGACCATCACCGACAAGCTCTGGGACAGCTATGAGCTTACGAGAGCGACGGCGAAGGAGCAGAAGATAGAGCTTGAGAGCTATCCCGCAGCAAAGCGCAGAACGGGCGAGCTCAGAAGATCGATCTCCGCCCTCGGAACTCCGAATCTCGGTGCGATTGAGGAATTTGAGAGAGTCAACACGAGGTATACCTATCTCTCTGAGCAGCGCGACGATATCGAGAGGGCGAGAGGCGAGCTTCTCAAGATTATTTCGGATATAACTGCCGAGATGAAGGACATATTCAAGAATGAGTTCGCAAAAATAAACGAGAGCTTCAAAACGACCTTCCTGGAACTTTTCGGTGGAGGCAGAGCCGCGCTTGAGCTTGAAGACGAGGAGAATATTCTCGACTGCGGCATAGAGATCAAGGTACAGCCGCCGGGGAAGACGCTTAAAACCATAACTCTTCTCTCGGGAGGAGAAAAGGCGTTCGTAGCTATTGCGCTCTATTACGCGATCCTCAAAATTAGACCGACGCCCTTCGTTATTATGGACGAGATAGAGGCGGCGCTCGATGAGGCAAACGTACTGAGAACGGCGGATTATATGCGCAAGCTCTCGGATAAAACGCAGTTTCTCGTTATAACGCACCGCCGCGGCACTATGGAGGAGGCGGATATCCTCTTCGGGGTGACGATGCAGGAGCAGGGCGTTTCAAGAGTCCTGAAAATGGACGTCGACGAGGCGGAAAACACCATAAGAAAGGGATAAAATACCTTTCCGGGGAAAAAACTAAGGGAAGTGATAAACGATGGGTTTTTTTGATAAGATAAAGCAGGGCCTTCAGAAAACAAAAAATTCAATGGCGGCAGCCATAAATTCAACGATAGCCTCCTTTACCGGAGAGAACGACGATTTCTACGACGACCTTGAGGAGACCTTGATCCTTAGCGACGTAGGAGCGGATACTGCGGTAAAAGCCGTTGACGAGCTCCGCGAGCTCGCGGGAAGAAGGGGCTTTCGCGGCGCAGACGACGTGAGAGAGGGTATGTGCCAGGTGCTTGCCTCCATGCTGCCTTCCGGCGCGGGACTTGACCTTTCGACAACGCCGAGCGTAATACTTGTAGTCGGAGTCAACGGAGTAGGCAAGACCACAACGATTGGCAAGCTCGCCATGCTCTTCGGAAATCAGGGCAAGAAGGTGCTTCTCGCGGCGGGCGACACTTTCCGCGCCGCAGCAGCGGAACAGCTTACCGTATGGGCGGAGAGAGCAGGAGCAGATATTGTGCGCCACAGCGAGGGCTCAGACCCTGCAGCAGTCGTTTTCGACGCTATTTCGGCTGCAAAGGCGCGCGGAGCGGATATCATTATTATAGACACCGCAGGAAGGCTTCACAATAAGTCGAACCTTATGAACGAGCTCAACAAGATAAGCAGGGTAGTTGACAGAGAGCTGCCGAACGCCGCGCGCGAGACACTTCTCGTTCTCGACGCTACGACAGGGCAGAACGGACTTACGCAGGCAGAGGCGTTCAAGGAGAGCGCCGGACTTACCGGTATCGTCCTCACAAAGCTGGACGGAACTGCAAAGGGCGGCATAGTATTTGCAATCAACGACAGGCTTGGAGTTCCGGTAAAGTTCGTTGGAGTCGGCGAGAAGGCGGATGACCTCATTCCGTTCAACTCCCGCGACTTCGTGGAGGCGCTTCTGAAATGAAGATAGTCCTTGCCTCAAATAATCAGGACAAGCTCAGAGAGGTAAGAGAGATTCTGAGCGGTACCGATTTTGAAATTATCAGCCAGAAAGAGGCCGGCATCCACACAGAGCCGGAGGAGACCGGAACGACGTTTGAAGAAAACGCGAGGATAAAGGCGAAAGCTGCAATGCTTGCCTCCGGTCTACCTGCAGTCAGCGACGATTCGGGGATCTGCATAAACGCTCTCGGTTCATGCCCGGGCGTCTATTCGTCACGTTTCCTGAGCGATTTTTCGTACCCGGAAAAATGCGAGAGGATAATGAAGCTTCTTGAGGGAGCGACGGACAGGGGCGCCCACTATGCGGCGGCGGCTGTTATCGTGTTCCCGGACGGAAGAGAATTGAGCGCAATTGGCGTATGCGAGGGCGAGATAGCCTTTGAGGCCAAGGGCAGCGGCGGATTTGGCTACGACCCGATATTTTACCTTCCGGAATACGGCAGGACGATGGCTGAGATGACGGAGGACGAAAAGAACGCTATAAGCCACAGAGGCAGGGCGTTCAGAGAATTGGCAAAAAAGCTCGTATAACAGGAGAGAGATATGATAACAAGTTCACAGAGGGCATTTTTAAAGTCCCTCGCGCATTCACTCGACCCGGTCGTTATGGTCGGAAAGAACGGGATAACGGAGAACGTTATCCAGGAAACGGAAAACTCGCTTAAAGCGCACGAGCTGATAAAGGGGAAGGTGCTTGAAACGGCGCTGATGACCGCAGGTGAGACGCTTTCCGCTCTCGCTGAGGCGACCTGTGCCGAGCCGGTACAGGCTATAGGCAATAAATTCGTGCTATACAGGGAAAATCCCGAAATACCGAAGGAGAAGCGCATCCAGCTTCCTAAGAAAAAATGAATACTGAAGAGCTTGAAAAACTCAGAGAATCGGCCTACGCGATGCTGAAGCCCTCGAGGATAGCACATGTCGCAGGCTGTGAGGAGACCGCCGCCCGGCTTGCCGAGAGATGGGGCGAGAACGAGCTCGACGCCAGAAAAGCGGCGATTGTACATGACTGCACGAAAAAAGAGCCGCTTCAAAAACAGCTCGAGCTCTGTGAGGTATACGGAATAAAGCCTGACAGCATTGAGAAGGAAAGCTCAGCTCTCCTCCATTCAAAAACCGGAGCCGCGGTTGCAAAAGAAAAGTTCGGCCTTTCTGACAGAATCTGCGAGGCGGTGAAATGGCATACGACGGGAAAACCCGATATGACGACGCTTGAAAAGATAATTTATCTTGCTGACTTTATCGAGCCGACACGGGCGTTTCCTGGACTCGAAGAGGTGAGAGCTTTTGCTTTTGAGGACCTTGACCGGGCGGTTTCAATGGCGATGACAATGAGCCTTGAAAACATGAAGGACAGGGGGATAGAGCCGCATCCGAACACGGTGAACGCTCTGTCGTTTATTAAAGAAAAAAGGGATACTGCATAAAATGAAACTTTTCGGTTCTACAAAAAAGTCGACGCATTCACGCGGCGCCCACGAGGGCAGCCATGCAAAAAAAGGCAGTGCATGGAAGAAACCGCTTTTAATTATACTCGCCGTTATTGCCGTCCTCGGAGCGGGAGCGGTCGTAGTGAAGGCCTTTTACAACAGGGCAAAGGCGACGCCGCCTCCGGTTACAAACAATACGGAGGACAATAATTTTGATCTTGACAGCGTAACCTATCATCCTGTCGCCGAGCTTGAGCCGGAGCCCGAGCCGGAACCAGAACCCGAGCCTATGCCGGAGCCGGAACCTGTTCCCGAACCAGAACCCGAGCCGGAGCCGGAGCCCGAGCCGGGCGAGCTTGCGCCTAAAAATCTGGATTCCTTCAGAGACGGCGTTTATACCTTTGCGATACTCGGAAAGGACAAGGTCAGCGGAAGCACAGATACAATAATGGTCGCAACCTTTGACACGGTAAATAACAAGATGAACGTGGTCAGTATTCCGCGCGACACGCTCGTCAACGTCTCATGGACGACGAAAAAAGCAAACACGCTCTATTCATCCGGCGGAAAAGACCCAAAGAAATGCGTAAGCGCGCTGAAGACGGGGCTGAAAGAGCTCTGCGGCTTTGAGATTGGCTACTACGTCGTTATAGACGTCGAGGCATTCGTAAAGCTTATCGACTCAGTAGGCGGTGTGACCTTCAACGTTCCGCAGAATATGAACTACGACGATCCGGCGCAGAATCTGCATATCCATCTGAAAAAGGGCGAGCAGCTTCTGAACGGAACGGACGCAATGGGGCTCGTCCGATTCAGAAAGGGCTACAGCTCAGGAGATATTAGAAGGATCGAGGTCCAGCAGGAGTTTATGCAGACCCTTGCGGATCAGGTGCTCTCCAAATTATCTGAAAATCAGATTCTAACTCTTGCCGACGTGTTCTTAAACGACGTGCAGACGGACCTTGACCTTTCGGCAATAATCTATTTTGCAAACAGAGTCAGAAGCATGACGAAGGACGACTTCACGTTCCAGACTGTTCCTGCCAACTATTACGACCGTTTCACCGTCAAGGGCAGAGAGGTCTCTTACGTTACGATATACGTCGATCAATGGCTAAAGATGATAAACGAATACCTTAACCCAACCGACGAGGAGATAACGCGCCAAAACGTATCCATTGCCTATAAATCAGGGGGGACGGTTTACGTCACGAGTGGAACGAAGCGCATATCCTCAAGCTGGGGCAAGGAGTAAATAAAAAATGGGGGATAATAGAAATGCTAACACCTAATGAAATGTCGGAACTAATAGTTAAAGCTCTCGACGCGAAAAAGGCAAACAACATAAAGGTGCTTGAGACGCGTGACATTACCGTGCTCGCCGACTATTTTATAATCTGCACCGCAACATCCACAACGCATATCAAATCCCTTTCCGACGAGGTGGAGAAGGTGATGAAGGAAAACGGAGAGCCCCCTCTCCGCACGGAGGGCTACCGTTCCGGCGGCTGGATACTTGTCGATTTCGGCTGTGTCGTTGTACACATATTTACCGACGAGGCGAGAAAATTTTATAATCTTGAGCATCTCTGGCAGGATGCCGCGGAGAAGGACATCTCCGCTCTAATTAAGGACTGAGGAGGTTTTCTCAATGAAATACGATTTTGCGAGGATCGAGAAGAAGTGGCAGGCAATCTGGGAGGACAAGAAGCCCTATGCCGCAGTTACAGGGGATAAGTGCCCGAAGTTTTACGGGCTGATCGAGTTTCCTTATCCCTCCGGACAGGGGCTCCACGTCGGGCACCCGAGGCCCTTCACCGCGATGGACGTGATTACAAGGAAAAAGAGAATGCAGGGTTTTAACGTGCTTTACCCCATAGGTTTTGACGCGTTCGGTCTTCCAACTGAAAACTATGCTATAAAGAACCACATACATCCCGCTATCGTAACCAAGAATAACATAGCCCGTTTCACAAGCCAGCTCAAGATGCTGGGCTACGGCTTCGATTGGGACAGAGCGGTGGATACCACAGATCCCAAATACTATAAATGGACGCAGTGGATATTCCTCCAGCTCTTTAAGCACGGCCTTGCCTATAAGGCGACTATGCCGGTGAACTGGTGTACCTCCTGCAAGTGTGTGCTTGCAAACGAGGAGGTCGTAGAGGGAGTCTGCGAGAGATGCGGAAGCCCCGTTATACGCAAGGAAAAGAGCCAGTGGATGCTGAAAATAACTGAATACGCCCAGAGACTTATTGACGACCTCGACGAGGTCGATTATATCGAGCGTGTGAAGATACAGCAGAAAAACTGGATCGGCCGCTCAACCGGCGCGGAGGTCAAATTCAAATCTACACGCGGCGACGAGATAATTGTGTTTACAACGAGACCGGATACTCTCTTCGGAGCGACCTATATGGTCCTCTCGCCGGAGCACGCTCTCGTCAAAGAGTGGCTGCCCGTTCTTGAAAACGCGGAAGAGGTTAAGGATTATCAGTCTGCGGCGGCGTCTAAATCCGATATGGAGCGTACTGAGCTAAACAAGGAGAAGACAGGAGTCGAGCTCAAGGGCGTTCGCGCAGTCAATCCAGTTAACGGCAAAGAGATACCGATCTATATTTCCGACTACGTCCTTTCAACCTATGGAACTGGCGCGATTATGGCAGTTCCCGGTCACGATGACCGCGACTGGGAGTTTGCCAAAAAGTTCGGAATAGACATAATCGAGGTCGTTGCCGGCGGCGACGTAACTAAGGAAGCATACACCGTTAAAGACGATTCGGGAATAATGGTTAATTCCGGTTTCCTGAACGGCAAAACGGTAAAGGACGCTATCCCCGCGATGATCGAATGGCTTGGCGAGAAGGGAATAGGCGAGGCGAAGGTCAATTATAAGCTGCGCGACTGGGTATTCTCACGCCAGAGATACTGGGGCGAGCCGATACCTCTCGTAAACTGCCCGAAGTGCGGCTGGGTCGCCGTACCGGAAGAGCAGCTTCCGGTTGAGCTTCCGAATGTAGACAGCTACGAGCCGACAGACGACGGAGAGAGCCCGCTTTCCAAGATGACCGATTGGGTCAATACCGCCTGCCCCTGCTGCGGAGGTCCCGCGAAGAGAGAGACTGACACGATGCCTCAGTGGGCTGGATCAAGCTGGTACTTCCTCAGATATATGGATCCGCATGACGATTCCTTTGCAGTCAGCCGTGAGGCTGAGGAGTACTGGGGACCTGTTGACTGGTACAACGGAGGTATGGAGCATACGACGCTCCACCTGCTCTACAGCCGATTCTGGCATAAATTCCTCTATGATATCGGAGTCGTCCACACAAAGGAGCCATATGCAAAGCGCACGAGCCACGGAATGATCCTCGGCGAGGGCGGAGAGAAGATGTCCAAGTCCCGAGGCAACGTTGTAAATCCGAACGATATCGTCGATCAGTACGGAGCGGATACGATGCGCCTCCATATAATGTTCATCGGCGACTTTGAAAAAGCCGTAAGCTGGTCGAACGAGGCTGTAAAAGGCTCGAAGCGCTTCCTTGACCGCTGCTGGAATCTTATGGAGCTTGCCTCCGATACGGACGGCATATCCAAGAAAAACGAGGCGATAATCCATAAAACGATAAAAAAGGTCACCGAGGATATCGACTCGCTCAAAATGAATACCGCGATCGCCGCTCTTATGGCGATGGTAAACGAATTCTATCAGAACGGCTGCACGAGGGGTGACCTCAAAAACCTCGTCCTTATGCTCAGCCCCTTCGCTCCTTTTATTGCGGAGGAAATGTGGGAGATTATGGGCTACGCTGAAAAGACGGGCAAGATGGCAATGCAAAACCCGTGGCCGGAGTACGATGAGTCAAAGACCGTTGCTTCTGAGAAGGAGATAGCGGTACAGGTAAACGGAAAGCTCCGCTGCACCGCAGTTATTCCTGTGGACGCTGCCGACGAAGTCGTGCTTGACATCGTTAAGAACACAGAAAAGATAGCTTTTGCGCTGCAGACGAACGATATCGTTAAGACTATCGTCGTAAAAAATAAGCTTGTCAACCTCATAATGAAGCCGAAGGCCTGATTATATCTGCCGCTTTTTTACCGCTAACGTATGGTCTGCGGCAGCGTCCGGGGCGGCAGTTTTAGCTTTCCGAACGAGGCTGAGAGCGGATCTCAGTTAAAAAAACTCCGGATTAAGAAAAAAGTGATTGACATTTCAATTCCGAGAAATTATAATAACTATCGTTGTTTATAGGGATTTTATGCCCTATCCGCAAAAAGAGAAGTTTATTCGTCGGAGGGAGGGAAATAGAGATGAGCGAAGTTAAAGTCAAGGAGAACGAGTCTCTTGACAGCGCTCTTAAGAGATTTAAGAGAAACTGCGCTAAGGCTGGCGTCCTTGCAGACCTCCGTAAAAAGGAATATTATCAGAGCCCCAGCGTTAAGCGCCGCAAGAAATCCGAGGCAGCGCGCAAGAACAAGAACAAGAGATTCTATTAATTGAAAAAGCTGACCGAAATTCCCGGGCGTTTGCATGGTGATTTCGGTCATACTTTTATCTCATAGTAAAAGGGTGGTTTTATGCCTGAAAAATATGAAATAATGAAAAGGGAAGAGCTTACTCCGGACGTAGTCAGAGTTTCCGTTTACGCACCGCTCGTCGCCAGAAAGGCGAAGGCGGGTCAGTTCATCATCCTCAGAACTGACGACAGAGCCGAGAGAATACCGCTCACGATCTCAAGCTGCGGAAGCGACGGAAGCGTCAGCGTTGTAGTCCAGAAGGTCGGAGACGGAACTATGACCCTCTGCGAGATGAATGAGGGCGACTGTCTCCACGACTTTGTCGGACCGCTCGGTATGCCCACGGAGATAGAAAGCTCCGGAAAAGTTGCTGTTATAGGCGGCGGACTAGGCTGCGCTATAGCCTTGCCAGTTGCGAAGGCAATGCACGACGCCGGCTGTGAGGTAGATCTCATCGGCGGCTTCCGCTCAAAGAATATCGTTATCCTTGAGGACGAGATGAAGTCCGCTTCCGATAACCTCTACATATGCACCGACGACGGAAGCTACGGCTTTAACGGCCTTGTTACAGCAAAGCTCAAGGAGCTTATCGACTCCGGAGTAAAGTATGACAGAGTGTTCGCAGTCGGACCGCTTATCATGATGAAGTTTGTCTGCAAGCTGACGAAGGAATACGGAATACCGACCATGGTATCTATGAACCCCATTATGATCGACGGAACCGGAATGTGCGGCTGCTGCCGCGTTACAGTCGGCGGTCAGATGAAGTTCGCATGCGTCGACGGTCCGGATTTCGACGGACATCAGGTCGACTTCGACGAGACGATAGCCCGTGCAGCGACTTACCGCGAGTTTGAGCTTGAGCGCCGCAGAGACCACGCCTGCAGACTGGAGGGAATGAAAAATGCCTAATATGTCTATGAACAAGACCCCGGTCGCCGAGCAGGAGCCTAACGTAAGAAACAAGAACTTTCTTGAGGTTAATCTCGGATATACTGAAGAGGAGGCGCGCCTTGAGGCGGAGCGCTGCCTGAATTGCAAGAACCCTCTCTGCATGGAGGGCTGTCCCGTATCCGTTCCCATACCTGCATTCATAAGCAAGGTGCGCGAGGGCGATTTCGCCGGAGCTTATTCGACGATATCGACCGCTAACGCCCTTCCCGCCGTATGCGGAAGAGTCTGCCCGCAGGAGAACCAGTGCGAGGGCAGGTGCATACGCGGCAAAAAGGGAGAGCCGGTCGGAATAGGCAGGCTTGAGAGATTCGTTGCAGACTGGGCTCTCAAAAACGACCTTTCCGCCGCAGAAGCCGCCCCGTCAAACGGAAAGAAGGTTGCCGTGATCGGCTCTGGTCCGTCTGGTCTGACCTGCGCGGGAGAGCTTGCAAGAAAGGGCTATGAGGTAACTGTATTCGAGGCCTTCCACGTTGCGGGAGGCGTCCTGAGCTATGGAATCCCCGAATTCAGGCTTCCTAAGAAGATAGTCCAGAAGGAAGTATCGAAGCTCGAAAAATTGGGAGTAAGGATCGAGCTCAACGTGGTGGTCGGCAAAACGATAACCGTAGACGAGCTTTTGGAGGAAGAGGGTTTTGACGCCGTGTTTATCGGCTCGGGCGCAGGGCTTCCCCAGTTTATGAAGATACCGGGCGAGGGACTCGTGGGTGTGTTCTCGGCGAACGAGTATCTAACGCGCATTAATCTTATGAAGGCTTATCTTCCCGGTAACCCGACTCCTCTTTATAAGAGCGAAAAGGTCGTCGTAGTCGGCGGCGGAAACGTCGCTATGGACGCAGCACGGTCCGCAAAGAGAATGGGAGCCGAGGTGCATATTGTTTACAGAAGGAGCGAAGAGGAGCTTCCCGCACGCAAAGAAGAGGTGCACCACGCCAAGGAGGAGGGCGTTATTTTCGATCTTCTCTCGCACCCCGTTAAGATAAACGGAGATGAGAAGGGAAGAGTAAAGAGCGTCACATCCGTAAGAATGGAGCTCGGCGAGCCTGATGAGAAGGGCCGTC
>CACXBO010000115.1 GCA_902765975.1 Oscillospiraceae bacterium | reverse complement strand
CCGTCCTGTTGTGAACAGAACGGGATGAAATTCAGTCGCCGTTTGCCGAACGCAGGACCTTGCCGATATTCCAAAGATGCGCAGCCTTTTCCGCAGCGCCGAATCGGGCTTCAGCACTTCTGTATTCTATGGATGCGGTCTGCGAGCCGCACTCCATGCACATAACGTACCAGCACCAGCCGTTTTCCTCCTCAAGCATAGCTGCGCCGCCGCAGTAGGGGCAGGACTGGAGCTCTATTGCCTCGTGGATTTCCATTTGCAGTTCCTCCGGTTTTTATCGTTATTAGACAGTATGCTTTATTTTGCACTGCGTGTCAAGCCTCATCTGTGGATATACAGTCTCGTCATTTCCGCTTCTCCGTCGCCCTGCGCCATGCAGTAAAACTCCCAGCCGTATTTTTCGTAAAACCCCGTGTGGTCTGTAACGAGATAGACGGGGCTTATCCCTTTTGCTCGCTGATCATCGACCGTCATATCGAGAAGCTTTCCTGCTATTCCGCGACCGCGGTGCTCGGCTTCGGTATAGACGGCGCAGACGTTTGGAGAAAGGTCCTTCCTATTATGAAAGTCGTTTTCGATAACTCCCATTCCTCCGACAATTCTGTCTCCGCAAAGGCAGAGATACCAGCCGTACTCGGTCTGCCCTCTGAGATAGGCGTCCATACACTCAAGATACGCTTCAACGGGAACGCCCCACTTGGTGTGAAACCATTCCGCGGCTGCATATTTAAGATCCGGTCGGTCCCGGAGCGTGAGATATCTGTAATCCATAATGATACTCCCCAGTAAGACTATTTGCTTAAATAAACATTTCCATATAGCGTCTGTAAGTGGAAAAACCGGCGGCTTCGTAGAAAGCCAACGCATTCTTGTTGAATTCCCACATATTGAGCTCAATTCGATGAAACCCGTTATTAACCGCATACTCGCGGATGAAAGCGATCATGGAGGAGGCGACGCCCTGCCTCCTGAATGCCTCGTCCACACCGAATTCATCAATGTCGAGATAGTCGCGCACGTACATGACCGAGTTTTCCGGCTTGGTGATATGATGCAGTACGGCATAGCCGCAGATGACGCCGTCCGTTTCCGCAACTGCTATCTTCTGCTCCGGATCGTTATATATTACTTTGATGTAGTCCTGAAGCTCCTGCGAGAATCCCTTTTTGAATACGTCGGGCTTTCCCTCGGAATGAAGGTCATTGACCTGCTTTCGCAGCTCGTTCACTCTGCCGAGGTCCTCAGCCTTCGCAAGCCGTACGTCCACAAACACACCTCCACAAACACCCTCCAATAATGAGAAGATTTCTTCCTGAAATCATACAAGAAAAGAGAGCCGTTGTCAAACTTTGAAGAGACGGTGAATAAGCGCTTTACTCTTTGCCTGACTTATTCTACAGCAGCCGTTTATAAGTTTCGAGCAGCGCAAGCGCCTGGTAACGGAGAAGATACAGGGCGTTGTTCCATTCCGGCTTCTTGTTCTTCAGCGTCTGAATGAGCGGAAGCGCATCACTCTCCGCTTTTTCTGCCGCGGTTACCATTTCTCCGCGTGTCAGATATATTGAAGCAGTGGAGAGAGTATATATGCAGTCGATACACTTGGCAAGCTGTGCTTCGACCGCTGAGTCTGACGTTACATTTCCGTAGGCGAAATCCCGCAAAGCGTCACGGTATTCATCTGAAACCGGCAATTCAAAAACGGGAATAGGCATTTTCGATGCCATGGCGCCGAGAAGCAGAAGAGTCAGGACCTCATCGCTTCCTATCTCCAGAGCAAGAGCGTGACATGCTGTATGCAGTGCGCGCCTCGTGAGCGTAATGTCTGCATTGCAGCGCGCGTCAATAAAGCCGAGCGCTCGGTAAGCATTCACAAATCCGCTTTGACGCAGCACGGCCTTCAGCATCGTGTGCATATGGGACTCGTCGGACAGGCAATCACGCAGCGTCCAGTCCGGCAGCTTGGTCTCCTCAAGCAGCCTGCTGACACCGACTCCAAGACATTCGGCAATCTCTGTAAGCCTCTCCACGTCCGGCAGATAGTCTTCGTTTTCCCAACTGCTGACAGCTTGAAATGATACGCCCAGTGAATCGGCTAACTGCGCTTGCGTTTTTCCCGCCCGCTTACGGAGCATGCGTATCGTTTTTCCAACGCTCATTCTTTATCTCCCCTTTCTATACAACTATAAGACATCAGAGGCAATAATTCAAGCGTTACTTGAATTATCCCTCGTTCCTTTCCGGTAATGATTGCTGTAACGAGCTGTCCCTGTGCATTATAATTTAGACATAAAGAGAAGGGGGGAACAATAATGAATAAGATCGAATCAGCCGTATCATTTGCACTGGAAGCACATTCCGGAGTATGCAGAAAAGGCACTCCCATTCCGTATATTCTGCACCCGCTTGAAGCTGCGGCTATCGCTTCGTCAATAACGGGTGACGAGGATGTGATAGCGGCGGCAGTCCTGCACGACATAATTGAAGATACGCCGTTCGGGCAAGAGGATATTCGCGCGCGCTTTGGCGACAGGGTGCTTAGGCTGGTGCTGTCCGATACCGAAAACAAGCGTAATGAACGGCCTGCGGAGGAAACGTGGAAGATACGAAAGCAGGAAACTCTCGAAAGGCTTGAATTCGCAAGGGACGATGAGCTGATCGTGATATTTTCAGACAAGCTGGCAAATCTCCGAGCGATATGGAACGATTATCTATTGATCGGAGAAGCGCTGTGGAACCGGTTTGCACAGACAGATCCGGAAGAGCAGCTCTGGTATTACAGAGGCATATACTCAGGCTGCGCGCGTTTGAAAGCCTATCCGGCCTACCGTGAATTCGGAATAAAACTTAGAGACCTTAGAGAGCATAATATGCCAAATACATAAATAAAGGGCGGCATAATAAATTGCTGCCCTTTATAAATATAACTCGATTTTCATTTTTTCGCGTTTTTTTCGATTTTTATTGATGAAATGATTGCATAAATCAAAACGCCGATTAAAAGAGGGATCTCTATCAGCAGAATTTTACTGTTTTTGAGAAGAGTGGATATGCCTATTACAAGGAGAACCGCGCTTAGAAAGCAAAACACGATTGCGGATTGCCTGTAATGAGGCTTTTTATCCATACTCTCCCGCTCTTTTTCTGATGCCCAAATATATGCGTTATTAAGCAGAAAACCTTTTTCTGCAAAATGTCGGGCACTCAGGAAAGCACAAACACCGGACAAGGCAAAAATGATAATTGTAATTACTATTTCTGAAGCAGTCATTTCATCCTCCGCTTATCACTTACCTTTTTTTGAAAAGTCAACCGGCTCCGCACTGAGAAAACGAAAACCTATTTTGCACTGACAGCCAAAAGAGGTTTTCTGGTGCGGGTAGCCGGACTCGAACCGGCACGGGT
>CACXBO010000114.1 GCA_902765975.1 Oscillospiraceae bacterium | reverse complement strand
TATCCATTCTGTTTATTCTGCATTTATATGAATAAGTGTTCAGAAAAAAAGTCCGCCTGTGATTAATTATCACAGGCGGATGAATATTATTAACTTATCTCTCCGAAATAGCTTCTGGAAAAAAGCTCTCTCACCTTTTCAGGGTCGTCTGTCCTGCCGAGCGACCACATCAGCTTTGTTACAGCGGCCTCAGTCGTCATATCCCGCGACTCTATGGCTCCTGTCTTAAGAACTCTCTGACCAGTCTGGTAGAGCGTGAAGTCCGAGGTCTCGTATAAGCATTGGCTGTTTACCACTACGGTTATTCCTGTCTTTCGCAAAAGCTCAAGCTTTTCAACAAGATTACGCCTTATAAAATGCAGTCCGCCGGCTCCGAACGCCTCGATAACTATTCCCCTGTAGTCCAGATCCATTAGCATATCGAATATTCCGGGGTCAAGTCCCGGAGTCAGCTTAAGAAGAAATACCTTTTTGGATATTTCCTTTCGCAAAATGCAATCCCCGTCGTACTCAGGAATCGCATCGTCGTTTATCTCAAGTCCGCGCCCGGACACTCTTGCGATAAGCGGATGATTAACACTGTCGAAGGCTCCGAAATCCGTCGTATGCGTCTTCACCGCCCTGCAGCCGAGAATGACCTTACGGTCGAAGGCAAGGAATATGCCTCCTCTCCCCGACGCAGCCATACTGAACGCCGTTCTGAGATTGTCAACTCCGTCAGTCAGCGGATGGTCTATAGGAAGCTGAGATCCTGTTAAAACGACCGGTATCCTAATGCCGAGAAGCATAAAAGTCAGCACTGAGGAAGTATATGCCATCGTATCCGTTCCGTGGCTTATAACTATCCCGTCGTAGCTGTCCTTCGCCTTGAAAACCTCCTCGGCGACGAGCTGCCACTCCTCCGGCTGTATATTTGACGAGTCGAGGTTAAGGATGCTCTTTACCGTTACTTCGTACGACGCTTTCAGGCTCTCCGGGAGCAGATCAAGCTTTGGATCAGGCTCAAGGCCCTCGCCCATCAGTCGCGAAGATATTGTTCCTCCCGTCGTCAAAAGAAGAATTTTTTTCATAGCAGGGCTGTCTCGGCGGTGTGATGCTTTTTCCATACGTATCGTCCCGCCGCGCCGATCGCCGCAGCCATAATGAGAATTGCAATCTCAACCGCCCAGACGGGAAGCACGTTTGCGAGCAGGAGCGAAGCGGCGTCAAACGCCGCATGAACGCCGATCGCGACGAAAAGGAGCGCAGGCTTGCCCTCCTTAAAGGAGAACCAAACGAATACCGTGAGCGCAAAGTGGGCGATTATAGCGCTTATTCTCTCAACAACGGCGAGAAGAGCCATAGGCGCCGTTAGCGACTTGATCGACTCCGTCGCGGACGGCAGCTGATCTCCGAGCTGCTCTCCCGCTCCGCCGTTTATCATCGCCGCCATCACTATTATGCTCAGCACTGTGGTAAGCAGAATATAGACCGCCTCAAAGCCTCCGTGACCGGCAGCGTAAGCAAGGGCGTTTTTATCGTTTTCAATATCACGCTTCAGAAACACCTTAAACGCGAGGTATCGACCGAGTTCCTCAAATATTCCGGCCATAAGTCCGCCGAAAATAGCGAAAATGAAAATATTCGCCCTTATAGAGGGTACAGCGGTAAGGATAATTGCGTTAAGCGAGCCTTCGAGCATCACGGAAAAAGCAAGCCAGGTAAGTCCTCCGACGAGGAACGGCTTGAGCTTTGTTTTTAGCTTCAGCCTTATGAATACAATTGCCCCCACCAGTATGGCTATGCTGAAAATAATATAAATTGCTATTGCCGCCCCGTTAACCTTTACCATATTATCTCACCTTCCGAAATAATGAATGAAAACGCCCTTTGCCAGATGCGTCTGACAAAGGGTCTTTTATATATTATTCTTCGGGAACTATCCCGCTCATCGAGCCGCCGCTTTTTCCTCCGGCAACGCTCCGGAACCTGACTCTCGCCTGCCTGACCTCACTAAGCGCGTCGTTTATCGCTTCTTCCGTGCGCATAAGCGTGTCGTCTGCGTACTGATTTGCCACGTTGCGGAGCTCTGAGGCGCGAGTCTCGGCAGTCGTGATAATGCCGTTAGCCTTTTCCTTTGCGGCGCGCACTATCTCGGTCTCGTCAACAAGCTGCCTTGCTCTCTCCTCGGCGACCTTACGCATGCTTTCAGCCTCGCGCTTTGCGTTTGCGATAAACTCGGTCCTTGCGGATACCAGCTTTTTCGCGTCGTTTATTTCGGCGGGCATTTTGGCCTTGATCTCGTCGAGGATATCGAGCACCTTATCGCGCTCAATAACGCAGCGCTCATTTCCGAGAGGCAGACCCCACGCGTCCTGAATCATATTATAAAGTATGTCTATTAGCTCCTGAACACCGTTATCCATTACCTGCTCTGTCCTTTCAACTTCAGTCTTTTCTGAAAACCGTGAGCTTAATTTTTCCGTATTTATATTCCTTAACGGAATAACCATCCCTCTCGGGCTGCGGTATTGCCTTGTTTTTTCGGCTTTCGCATATTATTATACCATTTTCACGCAATATGTCAAATCCTGTCGCAAAATTTAGCGATTTTTCAAGAAGATCGGTATCGTAAGGCGGATCAATGAACACAACGTCGAATTTCTCTCCGCTTCTTAAATACGCGAGCGAGTCGCCTCTCACCACTCTCGCCCTGCTTTCAAGGCCGGTAAGCTTCAGGTTTTCTCTCACAAGCTTCAGCGCCTCTTCGCTTCTGTCAACGAATACGCACTCAGCAGCGCCACGGCTCAGAGCCTCTATCCCAAGCTGACCTGTACCTGCAAAAAGATCGAGCGCTCTCGCGCCCTCGAGCCCGAACTGGATGATATTGAATATCGATTCCTTTACCATATCGGTAGTCGGCCTTATATCCATACCGACCGGCTCGCGAAGCTTCCTGCCCCTTGCCTCTCCTGTTATAACTCTCACTTTTTTTCCTCCTCGCCGTGCAGCTTCGCATAGACCTCGCTCGCAGCGTTTCTGGGTATAACGTGCGAAAGCTCCTCAAGCGAAGCATTCTCTATATTCTTAAGGCTTTTGAACGCCCTGTAAAGCTCGTTTTTTCTCTTCTCTCCAATACCCGGAATACCGTCGAGAACGCTTTTTTTAGCCGATTTTATATGGCTTTCCCGGTGGAATGTTATCGCAAAGCGATGAACCTCCTCCTGGATATTTCCTATAAAGCTGAAGACTGAAGGAAGATGCGATATACTTATCTCCTCTCCGTCGGCGGTTATCAAAGCGCGAGTCCGGTGCCTGTCGTCCTTCACCATTCCGAAAACGGGGCAGAATACGCCTGCCTTCTCCATCGCTTCCAGAGCGCAGGCTGTATGACGTGCTCCGCCGTCTATGAGCATAAGGTCCGGAAGCGGAGAGAACTTCTCATCTCCGTTTTTATATCTCTCAAGTCTTCTTCCGACGACCTCCCGCATTGAAGCGTAGTCGTCGGGACTTTCTTTTTCAAGAGTCTTTATCTTGAATTTCCGGTAATCTCTCTTGAGCGGCTTTCCGTCCTTGAAAACCACCATGCTCGCAACTATATCGGATGCGCCGGTATTCGATATGTCAAAAGCTTCCACTCTTGCCGGCGGAGACGGAAGCTTCAAAGCCTCCATAAGCCACTGCGCCGTTTTGGATACGCGCTCCTGTTTAGTCGTCAGTCTCTTCGTCTCCTCTTCTGCGTTTCTTATAGCAGCTTCCGTATAATCTCTCTTCATGCCCCGCTGCGGAACCGTAACGCTGACGGCATGTCCTGAAAGCTCGGAGAGAAATCGTGACAGCTCCTCGGTATCTCCCGTATCCTCCGTCAGTACCACATTCCTCGGAACAGTATTCTGTGAGAGATAGTATTGTCTTATCAGCAGACTGAGAGCCTCCGAGGTATCCTCAACAGGGTCCTCGAGCAGCTGCGAATCCTTGCCGAGAAGCTGACCCTGGATATAATGGAGCACGTTGAAACAGCTTTTTGTCTCGCCTCTGAAAAAGCCGACGGCGTCGGTATCGGAAGAGCCCTTCAAAAGAACGTGCTGCTTTGTTTCAAGGGACCTTATCGAGTTTATTATGTCCCTTTTCGCCGCAGCCTCTTCAAATTTTAGCTCTGAGGCAAGCTCTTCCATCTCTTCCTTGAGCTGCTCTATAAGCTCGCGGCTCTTGCCCTTCAGTATTAGTCTCGCCTTTTCGATCGCCTCGTCGTACTTCTCCTTTGGAACTTCAGGCAGGCAGTAGCCGTCGCACTGACCCATCTGGAAATTCAGGCAGGGTCTCTCCTTCCCGACGTCCCGCGGAAACTTTCTCGTGCAGTCCGGAAGCTTCAGCATTTTCGAGATGGAGTCGATTGCGGAAAAAGTAGCGCCTCTTCCGCCGTAGGGTCCGTAATACTCTGCGCCGTCGTCCGCTCTTCTTGACGCGACGGAGAATCTCGGATAGGGCTTTCCGTAGTCCAGCCTTATAAAGGGATAGCCCTTGTCATCCTTCAGCAGAATATTGTAATGCGGAGAATGGTGCTTTATAAGCGAATTTTCAAGCACGAGGGCCTCAAACTCACTGTCGGCAATTATAACGGAAAAATCCGCTATCTTTGAGATCATAGCCTCTGTCTTGGCATTATGCGCGCCGTGGAAATAGCTTGAAACACGGTTTTTCAAAAGCTTTGCCTTTCCGACGTAGATCACCGTGCCGTCCTTATCGCGCATTATATATACTCCGGGCTTCATGGGCAGGGAAAGAGCTTTCTCCCTTAAGCTTTCATCCGGCATCCTGTACACTCCTGTTTCCGCATATACTGGAAAAAGGGACTTCCGACAAAACGGCAGTCCCTTGTTTATACGATATTATCCTGAATTATTCGCTGAATTCCTTGCTGATAAGCTCGCAAAGAGTCTCAACAGCCTGCTCCTCGTCCGCGCCGTCAGCTACTATGCTCACGGGCGTATCCTTGGTTATGCCAAGGGAAAGAACGCCCAAAAGGCTCTTGGCGTTGACCTTGCGCTCATCCTTCTGGATCCACACGCTGCAGCCGAATTCGTTTGCCTTCTGAGTAAAGAAAGTAGCAGGTCTCGCTCTGAGACCAACCGGATTCATAACAACGACTTCTTTAGAAAACATCGAAGCTCCTCCTTTTCCGCAAGAACATTACATAAATGTTCACATAGAACTTATGGGACAATTATAGCAAAGGAATTTTTATTCTTCAATAAGCTAATATGACTATTTACAAGGGTTTTTCAGTTGTTTTTTATGTCAATTTGACAATAAACGCCAAAAAATCACTTCAGAGTGACCACTGTAACTCCAGTTTCTCCTTCTCCGAATCGTCCGAGCCTGAAGCTTTTGACCTGCGGATTTTTCCTGAGCGCCTTCTGAACGGCATCGCGCAAAACTCCGGTACCCTTGCCGTGGATTATCCTTACCTCTTCCATATGCCTCATGCTTGCGGTATCTATAAATCTTTCGGCAACAGCTACCGCCTCCTCAGCCATCATTCCGCGAAGATCGACCTCGCTTCTCGCAGACTCGACGCTCATAGGAGCGGAGGCTTTCCCGCTGTGCTGCTTCGGAGTCTTTACCTTTTCCCCCTCGACGACTCTTACCTCGTTCTGCTTTGCGCTCACCTTCATTATACCCGCCTGAAGCTCAAGTGTTCCGTCTTTACTGACTTTTATGACCTCCGCCTTTGCTCCTATGGATATGATCTCCACGGTATCTCCCGCAACCGCCGGTCTTGTAGGCTCCGGTCTCTCCGTCTCTTCGCCCGGTCCGAGCCTTGATTCCGCCTCGTTCAGACTCTTTCTCATCTCTGCCTTCGCTTCGTTGAGTCTCTGCCAATCGGTATCCGTGGCGGCGGATCTTCTCAGCCTCTCTATCTCCCGGAAAGCTGCATCGGCCGTGCTGCGCGCGTCCTCAATTATCTTTTCTGCCTCGCGCTTGGCTGTTTTCGTTATCTTCTCTCTTTCCGCCTCGAGCTCACGGCGCAGCTTTTCAGATACCGCGGCGTCTCGGCGCGCTTTTTCCTTCAGCTCGTTCAGCTCGTTTCTGCTGTTTTCCGCCTCTACTCTGGCCTTTTCAAGGTTTTCAAGCGCTTCCTGGAAGTCCTTGTCGCCGGACTCCATTCTCGACTGTGCATCGCGGATGATCTCATCCGGTATTCCGAGCCTGCGGCTTATCGCAAAGGCGTTTGACTTCCCGGGTATTCCGAGCAGAAGCTTGTAAGTCGGCTTCAGCGTTTGTACGTCGAACTCGCATGACGCGTTCATAACTCCCGGCATCGTCATAGCGTATATCTTGAGCTCCGCGTAATGAGTTGTCGCC
>CACXBO010000113.1 GCA_902765975.1 Oscillospiraceae bacterium | reverse complement strand
GCTCCTACGGGGCAGGCCTCTTCGCAGGCGCCGCAATCGACGCAGAGATCGGGATCTACAACGTAGTGCTCGTCACCCATATCGATGGCGCTGCAGGGGCAGGCGGCTGCACAGGAACCGCAGCTAAGGCAATCATCACTGATAATTCTCGGCATAATTATGTACCTCCTTTTTATACTTGGAGCTGAGTTTCCTCTCTCACAAGGTCATTGTATCATCCCCTTTGCAAAAATCAAGACCTTTTGCAAAAGATTAGAGGGGACTAACTCTGCTTTGCCGCAAATCTACAATTCGTTACGTTTGAAAATTAACGAAAAACTTAGATTTCATAAGAAACAGCGAGAAAATCAAAGCTGATGCCCTTATTACGCCGGGCAAAGGTCAAAGAAGGTCAAAAACGCCGCTTGATTATGATTGGCACTCGCGGTATTATAGTGCCAGAAGGTCAAAGAAAGTCAAAGTCAAACAAAGGAGATGAGCGGCGTGGGAATAAGCGACACGATAGCGGATTTTATCAACGGGCTTTTGAAGGACGAGAGCGCGGCGGAGGTACAGAGGTCGGCGCTCGCCTCGATGTTCAACTGCGTGCCGAGCCAGATAAACTACGTTATATCCACGAGATTTTCGCCGGAGAGAGGCTATATAGTCGAATCGAGGCGCGGAGGCGGAGGGTATATACGGATAATCAGAGTGAGCCCGGAGCCGGAGGATCTTCTGATGCACACGGTGAACTCACTGGGCGACGACTGCAACGCTCAGACGGCAAGGGCGCTCATATCGAACGCGGTGACCGCGGGGGCTTTGTCACAGGCGGCGGGGCGGCTTATGCTCGCAGCCGTGGGCGACAGGGCGCTGACTCCGGCGGCGCCGGAAGAGAGGGACGCGCTGAGAGCTGCCATACTGAAAGAGATGCTGCTAAGAATGATCGGCTGATATTTTAATGAAAAGGAGAGAATGATAATGAAATGCACCAACTGCGGAATGAATATCGCGACCTGCCATTACAAATACAATATTAACGGAAATATCACGGAGGCGCACCTCTGCCCGGACTGCGCGGCGAAGCTGGAGGGCAGGATAGGAGGCTTTGACCTCGGCGACGCCTTCGAGAGCTTCGACAGAGCTTTCGACGATATGTTCTCCGGGCTCTTTACCAGACCGCTGCTCGGTTCCTTCGGCTTCGGTATGCCTCAGCTTACCGCGCCGGTCAGAGTGAGGAGAGCGGAGAGAACGGAGGAGAAAAAAGAGACGGAGGCGCTTGACCCGGAGCTTTCAAAGAGGCGCGAGATAAACGCGCTGAGCTCGGAGCTTGAGGCCGCCGTTAAGGCTGAGGATTTTGAGAGGGCCATTGAGCTCAGGGATAAGCTGAAGGAGCTTCAAAAGTGAGAAACAGCCGGGCGAATATACGGAAAAGAGGGTGAATAATAATGAGGTTTGAGGATAGATTTACGGAGAGAGCGAAGAGAGCGCTGGCTCTTGCGCACGAGGCTGCCGCCGCTATGGGGCAGGGCAGCATAGGCACGGAGCACATACTCTGCGGCATAGTCAGAGAGAACGGAGGAGCAGCGGCTCAGGTGCTGAGAGCGAACGGGATAGACGATCAGCTCGTTTCGGACGCGGTTGAGAAGTATTCCGGAAGAGGCGCGGATACCGAGGTGCAGGGGCTTACCCCGAGAGCGAAGAGACTTTTGGAGCTTGCCTCCGCGGAGGCGCAGAGACTCGGACACGGCTTTGTAGGAACGGAGCATTTGCTTATCGCGATACTCAGGGATAAGGATTCATCCGCCGCAGGCATTTTGAAGGCCGTCGGAGCGGATGCGGCGAAGATATACGGCGAGATAATGCGGCTCTTCCCCGCGGAAGCGGAGAGAGATACCGAGCCGGTGAGGACGGCGG
This sequence comes from Oscillospiraceae bacterium, assembly GCA_902765975.1. Lineage (GTDB taxonomy): Bacteria > Bacillota > Clostridia > Oscillospirales > Oscillospiraceae > RUG626. Next base: position 10,230 of record CACXBO010000113.1, on the reverse strand, counting down.
GCGGAAGCGAGGAGACGAAGTCTCTCGATCAGTTCAGCCGCGATCTTACGAAGCTTGCCCGGGAAGGGAAGCTCGATCCGGTGATCGGAAGAGAGAACGAGGTACAGAGAGTTATCCAGATACTCTCGCGCAGAACGAAGAACAACCCGGTGCTGATAGGCGAGCCGGGAGTCGGAAAGACGGCGATAGCGGAGGGACTTGCCGAGCGCATCGCAGCCGGCGACGTGCCTGAGGAGCTGAAGGACAGGAGAGTCGTTTCCCTCGACCTCACGGGTATGCTCGCGGGCACGAAGTACCGCGGCGATTTTGAGGAGCGCATCAAGAACGCCATGGACGAGGTGAAGAGCGCGGGTAATATCATACTCTTCATCGACGAGCTGCATACGATAATCGGCGCGGGCGCGGCGGAGGGCGCAGTCGACGCAGCGAATATACTGAAGCCCGCCCTCTCAAGGGGTGAAGTTCAGGTCATCGGCGCGACGACGATAAACGAGTACCGCAAGCACATAGAGAAGGACGCGGCTCTGGAACGCCGCTTCCAGCCGGTGCAGGTCGGAGAGCCGAACGAGGCGGAGAGCATTGAGATACTCCGCGGTCTGCGCGATAAATATGAGGCGCATCACGGGCTTAAGATAACGGACGGGGCGATAGACGCCGCCGTTAAGCTCTCGGCACGCTATATTAACGACCGTTTCCTGCCGGATAAGGCGATAGACCTCATCGACGAGGCGGCGAGCCGCGTCCGCATGGAGGGGAACAGAGCGCCCGAGGAGCTCCGAAGCCTCGACGCCGAGGCGGCGGGACTTGCGAAGGAGAAGGAGGCCGCCGTTCAGGCTCAGGACTTCGAGCGCGCAGCCGAGCTGCGGGATAAGGAGAAGGCAAAGCGGCGCGAGGCTGAAAATATGCGCGCCGAGTGGTCGAAGAGGAAAAACGGAGGCGAGCGCGAGGTAACGCCGGAGGACGTCGCCGCAGTCGTCGCAGGCTGGACGGGAATACCGGTCACGACTCTCTCCGAGGACGAGTCGCAGAGGCTTTTAAGAATGGAGGAGATACTCCACAAGCGCGTTATCGGACAGAACGAGGCCGTCACAGCCGTCGCAAAGGCGATCCGCCGCGGCAGAGTAGGGCTGAAGGACCCGAAGAGACCGATCGGATCCTTCCTCTTCCTCGGTCCGACCGGAGTTGGAAAGACGGAGCTGTGCCGGGCTCTCGCGGAGGCTATGTTCGGCGATGAGAACGCCATGATCCGCATAGATATGTCCGAGTATATGGAGAAGCATACGGTCTCGAAGCTCATCGGCTCGCCTCCGGGCTACGTCGGCTACGACGAGGGCGGTCAGCTCACGGAAAAGGTGCGCCGCCGTCCGTACAGCGTCGTTCTCTTCGACGAGATAGAGAAGGCGCACGAGGACGTTTTCAACATCATGCTCCAGATAATGGAGGACGGACGCCTGACCGATTCGCAGGGACGCCGCGTGGACTTTAAGAATACCGTCATAGTGATGACCTCGAACGTCGGCGCGAGAAATATAACCGACAAGGCCGCGCCTCTCGGCTTTGCAGCGGCGGACGGCGCTGAGAAGGCGGCGGACGAGGGACGCATCAGGGACGCAGTTATGGCAGACCTGCGCCGAACCTTCAAGCCGGAGTTTTTGAACAGGATAGACGAGACCATCGTGTTCCACAGGCTCACGCGGGAGGAGATACGCGAGATAGCCGGGCATATGCTCGACTCGGTTGGCGAGCGTATGCGCTCTCTCGGCATTGAGCTTACGGCGACGGACGCGGCTCTCGATAAGCTCGCGGAGGTCGGATTTGACCCGGTCTACGGTGCAAGACCTCTTCGCCGCGCCATACAGTCGAGGGTGGAGGACACGGTAGCGGAGGATATGCTCGAGGGAAAGATAAGCTCCGGCTCAAAGGTCACTATAGACCTCGACGGAGACAGGATAGTAGCTAAAACGGAATAAAAAAATTCCCTGCCATCGGGGCACCCTCTGTAAGGAAAGCGCCTTGAGGTTGCAATTACCAACTCAAAAGAATATGAAATCGGCGTGGCCACTGCGGTCACGCCGATTTTGTCTGCCCGATCTGGATTTTGTGGGGCAAAATCCGATGCTCGCTATGACTGCGGACAGAGGTGCATCCAAGGCTTCCCCTGGAGGGGAAGCTGTCAGCCGCAAGGCTGACTGATGAGGTGCCTTTTCATGCTTCCTCAATACCTGGCAATTCAAGCCGCCTCAAAAGGTCGGCACACACCCCGTCAAAATTTCGATTGATGTCGTCATTGGAATAGCGCACGACTGTGATCCCAAGCTGGTTCAGAGCATGGTCTCTTCCCCGATCGGAAGCGGCGCCCTCATCCTCATAGTGCTGTGAGCCATCCAATTCGATGACAAGCTTGCGCGAGGCGCAGTAAAAATCCACGATATAAGGTCCGATGACCTTTTGCCTGTTGACCGTAATTGGGAGCCGCTTCAGGAAGTCATACCAAAGTCGGCGCTCTTCCTTCGTCATCTCACGGCGCAGCTTCTGCGCGTTTTTTCTTAATTTGGGGTTGTTCGTTTGATTCAAGGATTTCCACCTCATCCGTCGCGGCTGACGCCGCGCCACCTTCCCCTCCAGGGGAAGGCTTTTTCTGTCCTCAAGATATTTCCTTAAACTGGTATTTGTTGACGCTAGAATCCACCATTATACTTCTTTTGAACTTTCGCCAGAATAACAAAAGAGACGATGAGTCCTGCAAACAAAACGATTAAACTGGCCGCTATAATTGTGCCTTCTTCACCGAATAACGCAATAATTCCGCTGATGATAAGTGTTGCACATATTGTAAACATTCCCTTTGCAAATGCCCTGCCATATTCTTGCCGCTCGGATTCCTTAATATGTGTTTGGTGGTAATCATGTATCAACTTAGTGTTTCCCTTATATATAGCGATACCAACAATAAGGAAGAACGCCGCTATTACAAACATGAGTATTGAATAGGCAATCATCTTTTCACCTCCACATATCCCAGGTTGTTTAGGACATTATACCACTGCTAATTGTCGTGGTCAATTACATCGCGTGCAAACGCCCGAAGGAGGCACTTCCTTACGAAGCGCCCCCTTCGGGCAGGGAATTTTTTTATCTTCCGCTCTGGGCGACCTGGCCGAAGCCGCTTCCGTCGTCCTTCAGACCGTCGCGCCTCAGCATATTTTCAAGCACGTCGATATCGGTGCTTATATCCATCGCCTCGGTCTCATAGAGCTTGTCGAGCTGCTTTCTGAAGCCGTCGACGAGCATATCGAGGATTCGCTCAATATCCGCCTTCGCGCTCTCCACGCTTTCGCCGCCCGCGCCGGCGCGGTCAAATTCCGCGTAGGAGTGGAGCAGCTTCAGAGCGGTGGGCAGGTAGTAGCTCATAAAGCTCTTTATCTGAGGGAGCTTTTCGGGCTTTTCCTGCACTGCCTTGAAGATCTTGGCGGTGCAGTCCTCCATAACGTCGATCTTGCGGGATATCTCCTCGTCGGGGATATCCTCGTTCACCTGACGTATCTCGCGGAGGATGGCTTTGTATCTGTTCTCGTCGTCCACCGGCACCTCGGGCTCGGCAGCCTTTTCCGGGGCCGCTCCGGGCTTGAGAATGAGAAGACCGTTGCCTCTGTCGATGTAGGCGCTCTCGCCGAAGAGACCCTTTTCGATCATAAGCTCAAGGTCGCGGGTGAGCGTTTTAAGCTTTACGCCGCAGGTCGACGAGAGCTCGCGAAGGGATATATAGTCCTTGCCGCCGATGACCGTCAGGTAGCTCGCCGCCCTTTGGGCTCTGCGCCTCATACTTATCCGCGCGATAAGAGACGCGCCGGCGCCGAGAAGGGAGGAGAGAGCTGAGATGAGGGAGAAGTAGTTTATGCCGGGAAGGTAGGCGGCGAAGCCGATGCCGAAAAAGCCGGCGAATATGAAGAGGCTTATCGAAACGGCGAGCAAAACGCCGGGAGCCGCGCCGAAGAGCCTTTGCAGAACGCTCGGCTTGTTCTCTGCGCGCGCGGCGGAGCCGGACGAGGTGCGCGGATTGTTCTGCACGGGTCTGCCGGACGAATAGCGGGTCGGAGTTTTTGAAGCGCCGGAATAGGTCGCGCCGTAGTCGGAGGAGCGGTAGACGCGGGTATCGGCGCCCGCCCCGGGAGCGCGCTTTCCGAGGACGAGAGTCCTGTCGACGTAGTTTATATATGCGTCCTTGCCGAATTCTCCCGCGGCAACCATCTTCTGCACCTCGCGCAGACAGCTCTCGTAGGAGATGCCGACGGCGGACGCCATGTGGTCGATGCTGAGAGCGGAGGATTCCCGGCTCATCAGCTTGTATTTCTGCATTCTGTTCATTTCCGTCCCGTCCCACGAACCTCTGGCGCTCCTTATGAATCCGTCGAAAAGCCCGAGCCTGTATAAAAGCATACCGATTCCGACGGGCCACCAAACGATGAAGCCGATAACTATAAGAGCTATCGGAGGTCCGTGTTCACCTTGCTTGTTGTTCATACTAACCGCTTCTTCCGTTTATATTTCTAAATTGAAGTTATCCAGTCCGTTCGACTCAAATTCGTCGATATACTCCTTAACCCTGACGCAAAGCTCTGGATAATTGTCGTCCGTTATCTCAACGTAGCCCATATCCCTGTGCGCGAGCTCCTCCGCGAGCTTATCGTAGAAAACGCAGTCCTCATAGTCGAAGATCGCCTCGTGGATGCCGCCCTGCTGGAAGGCCTCGGAGGGATAGAAGCCGTTTTCATCCGCGTCGGCGAGGGCGTCGGCCCCGTTGTCGCGGCAGTGGGAGAAGATGAGGCTCTCAACGCGGTCGTAATCCGCGAGCCTGTCTCCGTCGCGGTTGGAGTTCAGCACCCAGTTGCCTATATATACCATGTCGAGAAGACGACGGAATTCTTTGTCGGATAATTCGAGCTTGACCGTAATACTCACCGCCCTTATAACAATGCACAGTACAGTATAGCACATAGCTTTGAGAATTTCCAGTTTTTCTACTTGTTTTATTTCAATAAATCTATTAATATAATATGGCAAATCATTAAGGAGAGTGGCTCTGTGGACAGAAGACCTATCGGAGTGTTCGATTCCGGACTCGGCGGACTTACGGCAGTTAAAATGCTCTCGAAAGTTCTGCCCTGCGAGGATATAATCTACTTCGGAGATACGGGCAGAGTGCCCTACGGCGGGCGCAGCCGCGAGACTATAATGAAATACGCGGGCGAGGATATAGCCTTCCTCCGTTCCTTTGATATAAAGGCGGTACTTGCCGCCTGCGGCACGGTGTCGACAAACGGGCTTGAGAAGGTCGCGGAGGATTCCGACGTGCCCGTCTGGGGCGTTGTCGGCGCGGCGGCAAGAGAGGCCGTGCGTATGACGAAAAACGGGACGATCGGCATTATCGGCACGAAAGCGTCCATCAGCTCGGGAGCTTACGACAGGGCGATAGCCGCGCTTCTGCCCGGCGCCGTGACGGCGAAGGCCGCCTGCCCGCTCTTCGTGCCTCTCGTCGAGGCGGGGAAGACGGGGCGCGACGACCCCGTTCTGCGCCTTGTGGCCGAGGAGTATCTCGCGCCTGTCAGGGACGCGGGAGTTGATACCCTCATCCTGGGCTGTACGCATTACCCGATTATCGCCGAGACGATAGCGGATATCATGGGGCCGGAGGTAAGCCTTATCGACCCGGGCTCCGCCTCTGCAAGAGAGATAGCGGAGTATCTGAGGGAAAACGGACTTGTGAACGAGGAGGGCGGAAGCCGCCGCTATTTCGTGAGCGACAGTCCGGAGGCCTTCTCCGAGTCTGCGCGCCTCTTCCTCGGCGGCGAGCTTATGGGCGAGGTTATGAAGGTTAGCCTTGAGGAGATGCAGAGATGAGATACCGCGACGTTGTTATTTCCGTGAAGGGGCTGCTCGGCACGGGCGAGGACGGTGACGATATAGAGCTCGTCACATCCGGGAAATACGCCTACAGCCCGGAGAAGACGGAGCTTTTCTACTGGGAGTCTGAGCTGACGGGCATGGATGGCACGAAGACCACCTTTGAGATAAGCCCGGAGGCGGTCATGCTGACCAGAGAGGGCACGGTCGCTATGCAGATGATATACGAGGAGGGGCGCAAGAACTATTTCGCCTACGGAACGCCATACGGCTCCGCAACGATGGGGCTTGAGACCCTGGAGATACAAAATTCGCTCGGAGAGAGCGGAGGGCATCTCCGCATAAAATATATACTGAGCTTCATGGAGTCCGCGGCTATGCGCGCCGCGGTCAACATCCACGTAAGACCGGTCAAAGAGGAGACAGGAAAATGACGAATATGACAGAGGCCGCCAAAAAACAGGTTTCAGAGCTTATAGAGAAGGCCTATCGGAGGGCGGCGGAGATGGGAGTCCTGCCCGCGGGCATAGAGCTTAAGGGTACGGTGGAGATACCGAAGGACACGGCTAACGGCGACTGGGCCGCAAGCTGCGCGATGGCGGCGGCGAGGGATATGCGCCTTCCGCCGCGCAAAATAGCGGACGCGCTCCTTGAGAATCTGGAGCTTGAGGGCAGCTATTTCTCGAAAGCCGAGGTCGCGGGACCCGGATTTCTGAACTTCCGCCTCGGCGACAGATGGTTTTCCGAGCTGATCGCCGGAATAGAGCGCGACGGCGGCGATTACGGGCGCGGCGACAGCCTCTCAGGTCAGAAGATAATGGTGGAGTTCGTCTCCGCAAATCCCACGGGACCTATGCATATGGGCAACGCCAGAGGCGGAGTCCTCGGCGACGCTCTCGCGGAGATACTGAGCCGCGAGGGGGCGGAAGTGAGCCGCGAGTTCTACGTTAACGACGCGGGAAATCAGATCGAGAAGTTTGCAAAGAGCATAGACGCGAGATACCGTCAGCTCATCCTCGGAGAGGACGCCGTCGAGTTCCCGGAGGACGGCTATCAGGGCGCGGATATAAGGGAGCTTGCCGAGAAGTTTCGCTGCGAGAACGGCGACGCATACCTCGACAGACCGGAGGCGGAGCGTCACTTTGCGATGGCTGCCTTCGGCCTTTCGCAGAACCTGCCGCGAATGAAGGCGGACCTCAGCCGCTACGGGATAGAGTATGACAGATGGTTCCTCGAATCGAGCCTCCACGAGTCCGGCTTCGTTGAGGATACCGTTAAAAAGCTCGGAGACCTCGGATATACCTATGAGAAGGACGGGGCTGTGTGGCTCGAAACGGCGAGGATAATCAGAGAGAAGCTCATCGCCGGCGGCAAAAAGCCGGAGGACGCGGAAAAGCTCGACCTGAAGGACGACGTTCTGCGCCGCGCAAACGGCTTCTATACCTATTTCGCCGCCGATATCGCATACCACCGCAACAAGCTGGAGGTGAGAGGCTTCGACAAGGCTATCGACGCCTGGGGCGCAGATCACCACGGGCATATCGCAAGGCTGAAGGCGGCTCTCGACGCCCTCGGTCTCGACGGGGAGCACCGGCTCGACATCGTGCTCTACCAGCTTGTGAACCTCCTGCGCGACGGACAGGCGGTCAGAATGTCAAAGCGCACGGGCAAGGCCATATCCCTCACCGACCTGCTCGACGAGATACCGCTCGACGCGGCGCGCTGGTTCTTCAGCGCGAAGCCGGATACGCATCTCGACTTTGACCTCGGTCTCGCCGTGCGTCAGGACAGCGAAAATCCGGTATATTACGTGCAATACGCCCATGCCCGCATCGCAAGCCTTATCGCCCAGCTCGGAGAGGACGGGCATACCGTAAAAAGAGCGGCCGAGGTCGATATCGCGCTTCTGAAGGACGAGACGGAGATCGAGCTTATGAAGGCTCTGAGCCTCCTTCCCGACGAGATAAAATTAGCCGCGAGGGATTACGACCCGAGCCGTATCAACAGATACGTTACCGACCTTGCCGCCCGCTTCCACCGCTTCTACAACGTCTGCCGCATAAGAGGGGCAGAGGAGAAGCTCCTTGAGGCGCGGCTCAAGCTCGCTGATACCGTGAGGAGCGTTATTGAAACGAGCCTCGGCATCGTCGGAGTTTCCGCACCCGATAAAATGTGACGATAAAAATGCCGCCTGCTGATAAAGCAGGCGGATTTTTTTCCCGTTATGATTTCTTTTTGAAGCGTTCGCCGCATTTGGGGCAGGTGACCTGTATCTTCCCCTTGCCGCGGGGGACGCGAAGACGGTTTTTGCAGGAGGGACAGCGGAAAAATTTGTATTTCCGGCTGTCCTTCAGCCTGCGAAAAAAGGAGGAAACGCGGGTTTTGAACGGCCACCAGTACTTGATAAATTTATCGTTCTCGGCGCGCCTTTTGAGAACGTTTCTGGAGAGGAAACGGAACAGCGTTATTATGAGGAGAAGGTAGGCGAGGATAGAGAGGGGCCAGAGACCGAAGATCCCGGCGATCAGATTGAAGATGAATGAGAGGGCGAGAGTGAAGAAGCAGAGCTGATCCGGCCCGTAACGCCCCATCATAAAATTGCGAAACCAGTTCCCCATAAAAAAACACCCTCAGAAATACGTTCTGAGGGTATTATATCACTGTGTTATCGGTTTATCGCAAATGACATAAAGAATTTACAAATTAAGCCTTTACCTTCGGGAGCTTCGGCATAACGGGGATGAGAAGAGCGCAGACGAGAACGGCGAGCAGCGTGTTGGGCAGCATATAGGTGCCGTTGTAGAGTATAGAGTAGAGCGCGGGGGTCATCCTCTCAATTCCGAGGAAGGAGGCGGGCATATACTCGGCATAGACTGTCACGCCGCTTATGAAGTGGATAACAAAGCGGGCAAAGCAGCCGATGAGGGCGGCGTCGACCATATGCTTATACCTGCCGCGGAGAAGTCCCGCAAGGCCGACGAAGGCGTAAGCCGCAGAGTAGTCGAAGATGATGGAGACCCAGTTCACCGCGACCCCGTTGGCGACGAAGTATTTGAGAGTGCCGAAGGCGAAGCCGGCGAGCATGCCCCAGCCGAAGCCCCAGCGGACGGAGAACACGATGAGAGGCACCATGACGAAGTCTACCGAGCCGCCGAAGCCGCCGAGCTCGACGCCGAGAGGTATCTTCAGATAGCTGAGAGCAAGTGAGAGGGCGACTGCTATGCCGCCCTCGGCGAGCATTTGCGTTTTCTTTTTCATTTTTCTGTCTCCTGACATATAAAATTGCCGCGCCCGATATGGGCGCGGCAACAGGAACGATCGCATTTCATCAAGCTCCCTACGCCGGCATTACCCGTATCAGGTTAAAGGGTCCGGCGCGATGCCGTCTCAGCCCGAAGGCGCCCCTGTGACTTATGCGATGATAGCACTTTTTTCCGGAAATGTCAACTAAAAGAAGAGAGAGGCAAGGCGCAGAAAGATATCGAAGAAGCTCATACGCTCCACAGTGGAGGCTGCGACGAGCGGCACCTCGGCTACCGTCTCTCCGTCAAGCGTGAGCGTCAGAGTTCCGAGCACGTCGCCCGCGAGGACGGGCGCCTTCAGTCCCTCGGCGAGGCTCACCTCGGAGACCAGGGAGGATACCGAGCTTTTTTTGACGAGCACGCTTTTTTCATATTCCATAACGGGCTGTACGAAGCCCGTCTTTCCGAGCTCGACGGGCAGAGGAGGTATCACCCGGTCCGGCGCAGCCCTGACGAGCGTATAATTCGAGAAGGCGTAGCTAAGAAGAGTCTTCGCGCTTCCAAAGCGGTCGTCCGTTGTCGCGCAGTTCAGAACGACGGCGATATACTCCACTCCGTCGCGCTCCGCGGAGGCGGAGAGGCAGCGGCCGGCGCGGGAGGTGTAGCCGGTTTTCAGCCCGGTCGCGCCGGGGTAGTAGCGCACGAGCTTGTTGGTGTTCGTGAGACCGAAGGAGCCGTCTCTTATCGTATCCGTCCAGATCGTCGTAAATTCCCTTATCCAGCGGTGGCTCAGAAGCTCACGGCTCATTATTGCAATGTCTCGCGCCGTCGTGACGTGCTCCGGGTCGTCGTAGAGCCCTGTGCAGTTGTGAAACGTCGTGTTCTGCATCCCGAGCTCGGAGGCGCGCTCGTTCATCCGGGCGACGAAGCCCTCCTCGCTTCCGGCGAGGTGCTCCGCCATAGCCACGGCGCAGTCGTTTGCCGAGGCGACGACTATGCACTTGAGCATCTCGCGGACGCTCATCTCCTCGCCCTCCTTGAGATACACCTGACTGCCGCCCATGCTCGCGGCTCTCGCGCTCGCCGT
>CACXBO010000112.1 GCA_902765975.1 Oscillospiraceae bacterium | reverse complement strand
AGAACGGAGTGCCGCTCACCGGGACCTCAAACAGCAGGGTGCAGGGTCACATGATGATCAAGGAGGCTCTCGCCATCAGAGAGGACGGAAGACCCGGGCTTCTCCTCTTCGACTCAGTTCGGGCTACTGCCCGCGACCTCGCCGAGATACAGGCGGACGCAAGCGATCCCAACGACTGCGCCAGAGAGCCGCACGAGAGGACGCACACGGTCGACGCTCTCCGCTACTGCTGCGTTACGAGAGTCGCCCCCGCGCACAGCCCGGCAAAAAGCCGCGGGGCGCGGGAAGAGGGTGAATACGGCTCTTACGATGAATTTATGACGGGCTTCCGGGGCGACCCGAACGAGCTTTATTTCTAAAAGGAGGAAGGAAAAAACGGAAATTTGGGTAACTGTACTTGCCGCCGTCGCTGCGACTGCGCTTATCGCTCTGACAGCTCTTGCGTTTATCCTCGCTGCGGGCCTTATCTGCCGCGCGGGAAGGAAAACTGCGGGAGAAGAGGAGACGCCCGACGAGGCGGCGAGAGAAGAGGAGAAGAGGATAGCCGAGGCTATCAGGAGCATCCAGAGCTATGACTATATGAAGGCGAAGAGCTGGGGGAGAGAGCATGACTGAGTGGAGAGAAGAAGAGCTCTGCCCGGAATTCGTTTCAAGGCTCTGGGAGAAATCGCGGCTCTTCAAGTCCGCCGTGGGGCTTTACGACACGGTGAATACGAACGAGAACTTTTACGTCGGCAAGCAGTGGGAGGGAGTTGAGGCGAACGGGCTTCCGACGCCGGTGTTCAACTTCCTCAAGAAGGACGTTATGTTCACTGTGGCGTCCATCACCTCGGACAACGTGAAGGTGCAGGTGAGGCCCCTCGCCGCAGCTCCCGATTCGGAGGGGCTCGGCGAGAGCGCGAGGATACTTACGGAGGAGATAGAGCGCATAGCGGAGGAGAACGCTCTTCCGACTCTCATTCGCGGCTTTGCGAGAGACGCAGCCGTTCGCGGCGACGGCTGCATCTACACCTACTGGGACCCGGAGGCGGAGACCGGTCAGAGGGCGAAGGGCGCCGTCAGAAGCGAGCTTTGCGAGAATACGAGGGTGCATTTCGGAAATCCGAACGACGCGCGCGTCCAGTCACAGCCCTATATCATAATAGAGCGGCGAAGGCTCACCGCCGAGGCGGCGGACGAGGCCGAGAGCGAGGAGGAGCGCGGCGCCGTCCTGCCCGACGAGGACGCCTCGCCCGCGGGCGAGGAGAGAAGGACGGACGGAAAGACGACCGTGTTCACCCTCTTCTATAAGGACGAAAAGGGCGAGGTGCGGGTATATGAATGCACTCAGAAGGCGGAGCTGAGGCGGCCGAGGGGCATGGGTATAAGGCTCTACCCCATAGTCTGGATGCAGTGGGACAGAGTGCGCGACTCATACCACGGCGAGGCGATGATAACGGGGCTCATACCCAACCAGATTTTCGTGAACAAGCTCTGGGCTATGGCTATGCTGAGCCTTATGACCACGGCTTATCCCAGAGTGGTTTACGACAGGACGAGGATAGCCCGCTGGTCGAACAGGATAGGCGCGGCGATAGCCGTTAACGGCGGCGACATCAACACCGTGGCGCGGAATATGGACCCCGCCGTGATAAGCCCGGACGTTTCGCGCTTCATCGGCGAGGCGATAGCCATGACGAACTCGAATCTCGGCGTTACGGCGGCGGCGACGGGCGAGGTGAGACCGGACAACACCTCGGCGATAATCGCCCTGCAGCGCGCGGCGGCTACTCCGAACGAGATGACGAAGCAGTCTATCTTCGCGGCGATAAGGGAGCTTGCGAGGATATACCTCGAATTTATCGCGGAGTATTACGGGGTGAGGAAAATAGACGTTGCGACGTCTGAAAAGCTCAGAGCGCGTATGCGCGAGGCTATGGCGGCGGGTCTCATTCCCGAGGGCAGGGTGCCGGACACGGTCGCGGAGGATTTCGATTTTACCCGCTTCAGAAGCCTGCCCGTCTCGATGAAAATAGACGTGGGCGCGAGCAGCTACTACTCCGAGATAGCCGGAGTACAGACTCTCGACAACCTCCTTTCGAGGGGCAGGATAACGGTGCGGCAGTATCTTGAGCGCATTCCCGACGGCTATATACCCGACAGACGCGGGCTTATTTCCGAGATAGAGGAGATAGAAGGGAGAGAGACGAAATGAATTCGAGAATAAAGCAGGGCGACAGCTACAGCATCATGTGCGAGATAAAGCTCAACGGAGCCGCCCTCGATATGTACTGGGTCGAGAAGGTCGAATTTATGATAGGCGACGTAAGAAAGCTCTGGCCGGGAGAGGTAGAATACGATACCGTGAACAGGCTTTTCTATATCCCGATAACCCAGGAGGAGACTCTCGCCTTCCCGTCCGACGGCTTCGTCGAGGCCGACGTGAGGATTAAGTTCAACGGCGACAGCGTTATGGGCGCGAAGAAAAAGCTCTACGTCTCCGTTACGGACGCCATAAGCGAGGAGGTGCTGTGATGACGCTTGAATTCGAGCTTGATAACGACTCCGAGATAGATTTCGACCTCGGCTACGCGGGCTTCATCCCGGGTCCGAAGGGCGACAAGGGCGACAAGGGTGATAAAGGCGACAAGGGAGACGCCGGCGAGAAGGGGGATAAAGGAGACAAGGGCGATACGGGCGACGCAGGCGCGACAGGCCCGAAGGGCGACAAGGGCGACAAGGGAGATAAAGGAGACAAGGGCGATGCGGGCGACACAGGCGCGACAGGCCCGAAGGGCGACAAGGGCGATAAGGGCGATAAGGGCGACAAGGGAGACCCGGGAGCGGGGAGCGGCGATATGCTCGCCTCGGTCTACGACCCGGCGGGCGGAGAGAAGCAGGTGGTGTTCACCGACGACTCACGGCTGTCCGACGCAAGGGCTCCGACCTCTCACACGCATACGCTCTCTGCGATATCCGACTTCCCCGCCGACTTCGGCTCGCTTTTTCCGAATTTTGATGAGATAACTCCTGTTCAAACGATAGAGTATACAATTTCATCCACTGATCCGTATGAGATATGCCGCCGGGCAAATACCGGACTTTCTTCGGAGGCTGACTTCGACGAGACGGTGCTCTTCAGGATAACGGTCACGGGAACGGGGATAAGGCAGCAGACCGATTTTATTATGCGGGGCAGCCAGGCTCTGAGCTTTCCCTACTGCTACGCCGTTACGAACACGCTTTCCGGAGACAGCGCATATTCCGGCATTAGATACCTCTACTTCCGGACGCCGAGAGTCCTCAATTCCGGCAGGGAGTGGACGGTAGACCTCACGGCGTATAACGCCGCGGAGCGAACGGTGAGGGTGGACGTATACAAGACAAGTCCCGAGTGGACGTGGAACACGGCGCTCACGCCCTCATCCTACAACGTGAACTACCACACATACACGACGATGACGCTGCAAACCAACCGCGGGATATGCGCCCTCGGAACACAGCCGATCACCGTTAGCTCGGCTTCGACCGCGGGATACGTCTCCAGCGCTCTGCCGCTATTTACCGGTGGAACGCAGGT
>CACXBO010000111.1 GCA_902765975.1 Oscillospiraceae bacterium | reverse complement strand
AGGATAATACGCAGGTCCGCAAGAGTTGCTGCAGAAATATCGCTTTCGGCTGCGGTTATAAAGCCAAGCTTGTCGTCCGGCTCCTGATTTGCCGCAATATACTGGACTCTATCGTATTTATCCTTAGGAAGGCAATCGGCGTATATCTCGGTGATGCCCACTTCCCTTCAAAGGCGGGTTGCTGAAAGCGTGTTATCGCCGGTTATCATCGCAACGCTTGATATTCCCTCCCTGCGAAGCTTGGATACCGCCTCTCGTGTTCCGGATTTAATCCTGTCCTCAAAATCAATTCGTCCAACGTATGTTTTATTGACGGCTATGTATACCGAAGAAATTGAAACCGGCTCCATTTCACCCTTAACGCCAAGTCTCTCCATAAGCTCAAGATTGCCGGCGCAAACAATATTGCCGCCGCTGAGCTGAGCTACGTTTCCGGAACCGGGATCCTCCCTATGCCTCTCGATACGGCTCTTATCTATACTTACACCGGCATACGCTTTTATCGCCTTTGCAATCGGATGCTCAGAAAAAGCTTCGGCATAGGCGGCGAGATATAAGAGCTGGTTTTCACTTATCCTGACGGGATAAACTCCGGATATCATATATGTTCCGTCGGTAACTGTTCCCGTTTTGTTGAAAATAACTGAGGTCAAGCCAGCGGCAGAATTTATACTCTTAGCATCAGAAAAGTATATTCCGTTTTTCGCGGCACTTCCCTTGCCAAAGTCATATATAAGAACAGCAACCGTAAGTGATGCCACAGGGCATCCGACTACGAGAACAGTAAGCGCTCTGTGTATCCAGCTTGATGTAAATTCGCCACCGAACAGAAGAGCTAACACAGCAACGAATATCGCCAAAGCAGCAATTACAGGCGTAAAGAGAGCTGTGATAAGCTTTACCCTTCCCTCAAGGACGTTCTCGTCCTTGTCACAGCCTTCTCCGTCCATAGAGACACGCGCTTCATCACTAAACCACTGCATCAGATTATCTCGGAATGTAAATCCAACGTCAGCAAGTATGAGAAGCAGAACCGCGTCAACAACATATCCGGCAAGGGATGCGATTAGAGCCGAAAACAGGATTATTATGTATTCCGACAGGAATCTTTTTGAGGCGATGTCGCGAATAACATTTAGTACTATGGGATAGCCGCAAGCAACAACAGCAGCAATAGAGAGAACTGCTTTGACCCAATCCGGCACAAATCCCATCTGTCCGAATACAAGGCAAACGAGGCCGAGAAGTATCCTAATTACCGTGTTAATAATCGGGCTTGACGATAGCTCTTTAAAAAAGCCGTGCTTTGTTTCGGACTCTTCCGAGCTTGACTCTGCCGCATTCTCTTTAATAAAGTCGTCAAAATCAGGAAATGCCCCTTCCTCGCTATACTCGGGCAGAGGCTCATTTTTCACCTCGATACTATCGGAATTCTCGGCAGGATCCATTCCGTCATAATGATCGATAGATGTAACCTGAGCCTGATCATCTGTCAGTTCGTTTATCTCTTTGTCCATATCTATCTCACCACCCCGAATATAAATAGCGGTAGTTATATTAACTACCGCTATTATAAACTAACAATTATTCAAAATCAAGCTTTTCCGTCGCAGCCGAGAACATTTACAAGCTTATGAGCAACCATCGCCTTTATTGCGGCACGGCCCGGAGTAAGATACTGACGGGGATCAAAATGATCGGGATGCTCAGCAAAATGCTCACGAATGCTTGCGGTGAGTGCAAGACGAAGGTCAGAGTCGATGTTGATCTTGCAGACTGCGCCTCTGGCGGCCTGACGGAGCTGCTCTTCAGGGATACCGACAGCGTCGGGCATCCTTCCGCCGTACTTATTGATCATATCAACAAACTGCTGGGGAACGCTTGAGGAACCGTGAAGGACTATGGGGAATCCGGGCAGTCTCTTTGCAACTTCATCAAGAATGTCGAAACGAAGAGGAGGCGGAACGAGCTTTCCGGTAACCGGATCACGTGTGCACTGAGCAGCGGTGAATTTGTATGCGCCGTGGCTTGTGCCTATTGCAATAGCAAGCGAGTCGCATCCGGTGCGCTCAACGAACTCCTGAACGTCCTCAGGACGGGTGTAGGAGGAATCCTCGGCAGATACGTTTACCTCGTCCTCAACTCCGGCGAGTGTGCCGAGTTCGGCCTCAACGACAACGCCGTGATCATGAGCGTACTCAACGACCTTCTTGGTGATGGCGATGTTCTCATCGAAGGGCAGACCGGACTTGTCGATCATTACGGATGAGAATCCGCCGTCGATGCAGCTCTTGCAGAGCTCAAAGCTGTCGCCGTGGTCAAGGTGAACAACAATAGGAAGATCAAAGCCGGCAGTCTGCTCAGCATCGGCAACCGCAGCTTCGATGAGCTTCATAAGATATACGTGCTTTGCATAGTTGCGTGCGCCCTTGGAGACCTGGAGAATAAGCGGAGCGCGAAGCTCGATAGCGGCCTCGGTAATTCCCTGTACTATCTCCATATTGTTTACGTTGAAAGCGCCGATAGCATAACCGCCGTCGTATGCCTTCTTGAACATTTCGGTAGAGGTGACTATTGCCATATTTACCAACTCCTTAGAAAATCATTAATAGAACTGGTTATATTTTACCATATATCGACGTTATTTCAAGAGGAATTTTATAAAAAATCCTCAAAAATAAACATGCCTTACTAATATAGCTCCGGGCCCGTCCAACTCCAGCAGTATGTTGTGCCCTGGTCGCTGTGGCTCCAAACGTACCAGTTATTTCTAACTTCTCCGATCTGTAATCCGTCTGTTGCAGGATACAGAGCGGTCTGAAGATACTGCCATTGGGCAATAGAGAATAGAAGGCCGTATTCTTTATCCAGCACTAGCTCCGTTCCGTCGAACCAGGAAACGTCTCCCTCTCCGTATTCCTTTCCGTTTACCACGGTTCCCTGGATATAGCTGTAAAAAACGCCGTCTGTTCCGCAAAGAAGAACGTTCTGCTTGCCGTGGGCTTTTAGCTCGATAGGAGCTCCGTTTACAACCATACAATCTCCGGCTATACACGGAGGATGTTCTCCCCCCTCTTCAAATACGATATTAAAGCTTCTATTAGTTATTGCCCTCTTTTCAGGCACTGCAAGTCTGTAAACCGCCTGCGCGGCCTCGGCTCTTTTAAGTCCGGAGAGCGGGTCAAATATCTTTCCTTTTCCTTCCATCAGTCCGAGAAGATAGGACTTTACTACATATCCGCGGTATGCATCGCCGATTTCATAAAAATCTGAAATTGAGTTTTCGGCTAAAGAATATTCCGGCGTCTTCTCACCGCGCTTTACCGCGGATCTGACGAGGAGTTCTGCTGCCTCCTGCCTCGTTATAGCTTCGTTAAGAAAAACGCGGTCAAACGGATAGGACGAGTCGGCGATAAGCCCGGTCTCTAATGCAACGCGGTAATAGCCGCTGTACCACGGAGTGGGTTTTTCCTCTGCCACGAGCATATCCGGAAATAGGTAACGCACCATTACTGTAATAAACTGTATCCTTGAAATAAAGGTATTCGGGCTAAAGGTTCCTACATTGTTTTCAATTTTCGATACGCCGTTAAAAAGAGCAAAATCGCTTCCGGACATAGCCATTACCGCTTCATAATACCAGTTTTGAGGCTGTACGTCCGAAAAAGAAATATTATCGTCGGCAAAAGCGGTCAAGCTTATTGAAAAAACCAGAAGCACAGAAAGCGCTAATGAAACTATCCGTTTCATAGTAAGACCTCCAGATAATAGCATCCCTTAGCATTATCATATATTTTTATCTCTTTGTCAAAAGAAACTTTTTCTTTTTGCAATTTTATACTTTTCATCGGATATAAAATGTGGTAATATGTAGGCACAAAACAAATAAATGGAGGTAATTCCCATGGGTGAAAAACTTATCGGCGCCGCTGTGATCGGTCAGTCCGGCGGTCCCACTTCCGTAATCAATGCCAGCGCATACGGCGTTATCCGTACCGCTCTCGATGCAGATGAAATAACCAACGTATACGGTATGGCTCACGGTATCAAGGGCATGCTCGCCGACCAGCTCTACGATATGTCACAGGAGGATCCCGCAGAGCTTGAGCTCCTTCTTAACACGCCTTCGTCTGAGCTCGGTTCCTGCCGCTATAAGATTGCGGACCCCGATGTTGATGACACTGACTACAAGCGTATTCTTGAGATATTCAAGAAGTACAATATCCGTTACTTCTTCTACAACGGCGGAAACGACTCAATGGACACCTGCGACAAGGTCAGCCGCTATATGGCTAAGTCTGGATGGGATTGCAGAGTAATGGGCGTTCCCAAAACGATCGATAACGATCTTTACGGCACAGACCACTGCCCCGGCTTCGCTTCCGCGGCAAAATATATTGCCACCTCCGTCGCTGAAGTCTACAAAGACGCAAGAGTATACGACACCGGAATGGTAACGATAATCGAGATCATGGGACGTCACGCAGGCTGGCTCACAGCCGCCGCTTCCCTTGCCTCTACAGTAGGATGCGGTCCTGATCTTATCTACGTCCCCGAGGTAGATTTCGATATGGACAAGTTCCTTGAGGATGTTCAGCGCATTTACAAAGCTAACGGAAAGTGCATCGTTGCCGTTTCCGAAGGCATTCACTACGCAGACGGCTCCTTCGTATCCGAAGCAAAGGCCAGCGCTACCGACGGTTTCGGCCACGCTCAGCTTGGCGGACTTGCCGCTCTCCTTGCAAACATCGTTAAGGAAAAGACCGGTGCAAAGGTTCGCGGAATCGAGCTCAGTCTCCTCCAGCGCTGCGGCGCTCATCTTGCCAGCCAGACCGACATCACTGAGAGCTTCACCGCAGGTAAAAAGGCTGTTGAGGCCGCTCTCGCCGGCGAGACCGGATATATGGTCGGCTTCAAGCGCGTTATGGTCGATGGAAAGTACACCTGCGAGTATGTGCTTCTACCGCTCACCAGCGTTGCGAACTTTGAGAAGAAGGTTCCTCTTGAGTGGATCACCCCGGAGCACAACGGTATCACTTCCGACTTTGCAGACTATGCTCTTCCCCTTATCGCCGGAGAGCCCGAGCGCAAGCTTGAGAACGGTCTTCCCCGCTTTGCAAGGCTCAAGAAGATCCTCGCGAAGTAATAACGCACAATTATTTCTCCCGCCTTCGGGCGGGAGTTTTTTGTATTTTCAACCATTATATCAATATTTTTCATCGTAATAATTCATAATAAGCCGCATATAATCCAAATAAAAGGAGGCGGCTGAATGTCAAGAAGAAATATCAAAAAGTTAATTTTTTCTATCGGTATTCCGGTCATCGGAGGCGCGTTAATCGGCGTTATAACCAGCGGATCATACGAGGGTATAGCTAAACCACCTCTGTCTCCGCCGGGTTGGCTTTTTCCAGTAGTATGGACTATACTTTATATTCTTATGGGGCTTGCTCTGTATTTTGTGCTAACCTCAGACAGCACTGCAGAATCAAAATCACTATCAAAACGCACCTTTGCCGCTCAGCTTATAATTAACTTTTTATGGCCTATCATATTCTTCGTACTGAGAACCTATTGGGCGGCTGTCGTAACTCTTGCAGCATTGATTGCACTGATCATTATCACGATGGTTGACTTTGGAAAATCGGAGAAAAAATCTGCTTATCTACTAATTCCGTATTTGGTTTGGTGTCTGTTTGCCCTCTATCTGAATATAGGCGTTGCAATACTAAACTGAGAATGGGGCGTGCAAAATTGCACGCCCCACTTTCATTTATTCTTTTTCTTT
>CACXBO010000110.1 GCA_902765975.1 Oscillospiraceae bacterium | reverse complement strand
TTATCGCGCTTGAAGACGGAAGCCTGCTCGCGACCGATTCCTGGAACAAGGTCGTCTGGAAAATAAGCGGCGGCAAAGCGGAGATATTCGCCGGAAAGATACCCGTCGCGGATATAACAGGCGAGCCGCAGGGCAGATACAACGACGGCGACTCCGACAAGGCGTTCTTTGCTTCCCCCTGCGCCATAGTTCCCTTCCTTGAGGGCTACGCTGTCTCCGACCCGGCGGCGAACGTAATCCGCTACGTCACCGCAGAGAAAGTGCTCACTCTCGCAGGCTCCGGGAAGGACGGACTCAGAAACGGGAAAGCGCATTACGCCTACTTCAGAAATCCGACCGGTCTCGCGGCGGACGGTAACGGCGGTCTTTACATTGCAGACACAGGCAACGGCTGCATCCGCTACATGAGCCCGTCCGGCTATGTGCGGGTCTTTATAAGTAACCTCTCAGCTCCCACGGGGCTCTGCTTTAAGAACGGAAAGCTCTATATAGTCGAGAGCGGGAAAAACCGCGTACTCGTGACCTCCGGCTCATCCTTTGACGTTCTCTGCGGCTCGTTTGACTACGCCGAGGACGAGGACGAATTCTACGGCGGCTTTGCCGACGGCAAAGCCCTCTCCGCCCGCTTCGACCATCCCGCCTCAGTCGCCGTGGCGGACGACGGACGCGTGTTCGTCTCCGACCCCATAAATCACGCCGTCCGCTATCTGTATAACGGCCGAGTTTATTCTCTGAAGCGCGGGACAGGAATTTTCCGCCCCGTTGCGCCCAACGGTCTTTTCATCAGCGGAGACGCCATCTATGTCGCCGACGGAATGGGCGATATCCTTAAATACAGCATAAAGGAAAAGCGCTTCTCCGACGTGCCCGAAAACGCATGGTATGCAGAAGGCGCCGCCGAGTCAGTGCGAATGGGTCTCATCACCGGAACGAGCAAGACCGCCTTCTCTCCGGAGATACCAACGACGCGGGCGATGTTCGTCACTATGCTCGCAAGATTCCAGTCCTTCATCGACGGCACGACGAGGATCGACGGCGATACGTCTTTTTCCGATATGAAGGGCGAGACCTGGTGGTCCGCAGCCGCACGCTGGGCCGCCGACGCAGGGATAGTCAGGGGCCTGCCCGACGGCTCCTTCGCCCCCGACAGACCGATCACCCGTCAGGAAATGGCGGCTATGCTCACGCGCTACGCAGCTTATCTCGGCTTTGAGCTCAGCCCCGAAGGCGACCTCTCAGAATACCCTGACTCGGATAAAGTCAGTTCATGGGCTGAAGGCGCGATGAAGCTCGCCGTCGGCTCCGGGCTGATCCGCGGCTCGGACGGAAAGCTTCTGCCGCAGAGCGACGCTGCGAGAGCGCAGACTGTTACCGTTTTCCTCCGTCTGCTCGCTGCCGTTGAAAAATAAAAAATCGCGGGGCGGAGTGAAACCCCGTCCCGCGGTTTTATACCCTTTTCTGTTATTTTAGACCGAGAAGCGTCAGGATACCGTTGTTGCAGATATCGTTTAAGAAACGCGCCACCTCTGCAGGTTCCCTTTTTGCTCCGTTCTGCATCCATATCTGGATAACGCGCATGCAGCCGTAGGAGCAGAAATCGTACATCGCGTCCATTATATCAGCGCTTATTTCCGGCGCAAGCTTAGTCCAGTGAAGTATGCAGGTAGGCTTTGCAACATAAATAAGCTGCTGAAGGAAGGAGATATCCCCAAACTCTCCGAACAGAGCCTCGGAAAACTCGAATCTGTCCTTAAGCGCCGTCAGAGCCTCGGTGAATATTTCCACAACGTCTTCCATCCTGCGAAACGAAGTTACGGACGCGAGGATATCCTCATAGAAGCTGTTCTCTATCTCTCCGAGCAGCTCGGCGGGACTGCCGTAATATGCGTAAAACGTGCCGCGATTGAGATCCGCCGTCTCGCATATCTCCTTTACCGTTATCCTGTCGATAGGCTTTTCCTTCAGGTGGCTGATAAGGCTCTGCCTCAGAGCCGCCTTCGTGTAGTGTACTCTTCTGTTGTCTTTTACGTTTGCCATTCCCAACACCCTTTGAACACAAATTATAAATAATGTGTTAATTTCTACATTTACCCGGTCTTTGGTTATTGAAAGGTCTCCGTGTCCATATTATAATAAAACTGAATTCAAAAGTCAACACAGCGTATATATTATATCTTCGTGTTTGAATTATAGGAGATGCATAATATGAAACCTTACCGAATAATAACCGACGGCTCCTGCGATATGCCCGCCTCCCTTGCGAAGGAGAAAAACGTCACTGTCGTGCCCTTCTACGTCACGATGGACGACAAGACCTACATAAAAGAGAACATAGATATTTCAAAATCGGATTTTTATAAGTGGATGGTAGAGCACAAGGGCTCCTTCCCGAAGAGCTCGACGCCCTCCGTTCAGGACTATCTTGACGTTTTCACCGAGGCTGCCAAGGCGGGCGACGACGTTATCTGCATCTGCATAACGAGAAAGTTTTCCACCTCCTTCGAGTCCGCTCAGATGGCAGCCGATATGCTGAAGGAGACTGACCCCGACTGCCGCGTCACGGTCATAAACGCGATGGTGAACACAGTGCTTCAGGCTCTTCTTGTGCTTGAGGCGGTCAAGCTGCGCGACAGGGGCGTATCCTACGACGAGTGCGTAAAGAGAGTAAAGGCTGTCCGTCCCACCGGGAGGATATTCTTCACCGTCGGCAGCATAGACTATCTTCGCCACGGCGGCAGGATAGGCAAGCTCGCCGGTATCGCCGGAACGATACTCGGCATTCGCCCGCTGATAACTCTTAAGGAGGGCGAGATATTCCCCGCAGGCATTACCCGTTCAAGGCAGAAATCCATAGAGAAGGTCGAGGCTCTCGCTCTCGAATATGTAAAGGAAAACAACTGGGCGGACAAGGACTACGAGATGGTCGTAGGCTACGGCTACGACTATGACGAGGCTCTCAAATTCCGCGACAGACTGTGCGGCGCCTTTGCCTCTATCGGGCATATTCTCAAGATAAATATTTATCACATAGGCGCGGCGATAAGCGTCCACACCGGCCCCTATCCCCTCGGAGTCGGAATTATAAAGCACGCATAAGTTTATCCCGCCGGAAGAGCATCCGGCGGGACTGTTCATCATTTACCCCAGAAAGGAGAATTTTCGATGGGCAACGGCAAATTACTACACGGCGGAGACTACAACCCTGAGCAGTGGCTCAAAAGCCCCGATATACTCAAGCGGGATCTTGAGCTGATGCGCAAGGCGAGAGTCAATCTCGTGACTCTCGGCGTGTTCTCCTGGTCGATGCTTGAGCCGGAGGAGGGAAAATACGATCTCGACTGGCTCGGAGAGATAATCGACAACCTTTACGCGCAGGGCATTATGGTCGATCTTGCGACTCCGAGCGGGGCAAAGCCGGCATGGCTCGTGCAAAAGTACCCGGAGGTGCAGCGGGTCGGGGCGGACAGGGTGCGCGAGCTCTACGGAAACAGGCACAGCCACTGCTACACCTCTCCCGTTTACCGCGAAAAGGTCAGAGCTATAGATCAGGCTCTTGCCCGCCGCTTCCGAGTCCACCCCGGTATCGTTATGTGGCACGTCTCAAATGAGCTCGGCGGCGAATGCCACTGCGAGCTCTGTCAGGCGAAATTCAGAGAGTGGCTGAAGGAAAAATACGCCACCCTCGACAGGCTCAACGAGGCGTGGAATTCCGCCTTCTGGTCGCATATTTATTCCGACTGGTCGCAGATAGAGAGCCCCGCGCCGCACGGCGAGGGAGCTATGCACGGGCTCGTTCTCGACTGGAAACGCTTCGTAACTTCGCGCACTCTCGACTTTTACCGCATGGAGCGCGACGCGGTCCGCGAGCTTATACCGGAGGCAAAATTCACCGTCAATATGATGTACCGCTTCGACGGGCTCGATTACGCAAAGTTCGCTCCTGATCTCGATATAATAAGCTGGGACGACTATCCGACATGGCACAAGGCCGGCGAATCCGACGAGGATATTTGTCTTAAAAGCGCGATGATGCACGACTTCTTCTATTCGCTCAAGGGCAAGCCCTTCTGGATGATGGAGAGCTCTCCGAGCATGACGAACTGGCAGCCTGTGAGCAAGGTGAAAAAGCCCGGAGTCCAGATGCTTTCCGGGCTTAACGCCGTCGCGCACGGAGCGGACGCGGTTATGTATTTCCAGTGGCGTCAGAGCAGGGGCGCTGTCGAAAAGTTCCACGGCGCCGTCGTCGGTCACGATGGGCGCGAGGAAAGCCGCGTATTCTGTGAAACTGCCGAGCTCGGCAAGGCTCTTGAGCAGCTTGCCCCGCTCGCCGGAGTACCCAGAGAGAGGGAGGCCGCTATCGTACACGATCAGGAGAGCAAGTGGGCGATGGAGGGCTCGCAGGGACCGAGAAACATCGGGCTCGGTTATTGGGACGAGGTTATGCTGCACTACCGCGCCCTTCAGAAAAACGCCGTCACGGTCGATTTCATCGGTCAGGACGGGGACCTTTCCGGGTACAAGCTGATCGTCTGCCCCATGCTCTATATGCTCCGCGAGGATTTCGCGGAAAAGCTCCGCGGCTTCGTTGCCAAAGGCGGAACTCTCGTGCTCACCTACTGGTCCGGCGTTGCCGACGAGACAGACCTGTGCAGGATCGGCGACACGCCCTTCGGGCTCACCGACGTTCTCGGGCTGCGGCGGCTTGAGATCGACGGGATGTACGAAGGTGAAAAGCGCCGCTGCGTTTCCGCCGTTGCCGGCGAGAGAGCCGAGGCTTACGGCAGCGTCCTCTGCGAGGTCGCGAAGAGCGAAACGGCAAAGCCCATTCTGGTATACGCGGAGGACTTCTTCAAGGGCGCTCCCGCCGTCTGCGTAAACCGCTACGGAAGAGGCAGAGCCTATTATCTTGCAACGCGCTTCGAGCCGGACTTCTATTCCGGCCTTTACCGCGGTCTCGCCTCAAGCCTGTTTGATCTGCCGATAACAACGCCCCTGCCCGACGGAGTGCTCCCCGCGAGGCGCGGCGACTGGCTTTTCCTGCAGAATACAAGCGGGCGAACGGCTACCGTAATGCGCAGAAGGCTCCAGCCTTACGGAACGCTTATCGTTAATCTCAAGACGAAAGAAAAGCTGATTTTCTGAATGAAAAAACGGGTCAGGCAAAATTGCCTGACCCGCTTTTTATTTGTGAAGTTTAAGCTTACTTAAGCTCGACGGTAGCGCCGGCTTCCTCAAGCTGCTTCTTGATAGCCTCGGCCTCGTCCTTGGAAACGCCTTCCTTGATCTTGGAAGGAACGCCTTCAACGGCGGCCTTAGCCTCAACGAGTCCGAGACCGGTGATGGCGCGGACAACCTTGATAACGCCGAGCTTGGCGGAGCCGAAGCTGGTCATAACGACGTCGAACTCGGTCTTCTCCTCGACTGCGGGAGCAGCGGCGCCGGCGGCGGCGGGAGCAGCCATAGCGGCGGCGGAAACGCCGAACTCTTCCTCAAGAGCGTGAACGAGCTCGGAGAGCTCAAGTACGGTTAAAGCCTTAACCTCATCGATAAGGGCAGTGATCTTTTCGCTAGCCATTTTTATTTTCCTCCTATAAGTAGTAGTTCTTTTCTGTTTTTTGGATTACTCTGCGGCAGCTTCCGCAGTCTCTGCGGGGGCGCCGTTCTTCTCCGCGATAGCCTTGAGCACGATGGCGAGGCTCGTGATGGGAGCCAGCATAGTGCCGAGGACCTGTGCGCGAAGGGTGGGCAGGGGCGGGATCTTAGCCAGAGCTATGACCTCGTCTACGGAAATGACCTTGCCGTCCATAAAGCCGCCCTTGATGGTGAACTTCGGGAGCTTTTCGGCGTACTCGTTGAGAATACGGGCGGGAGCCACGGGGTCGTCCGTGCTGGTGGCGAGAGAGGTCGTTCCGTTGAGCACCTCGTCAAGCGCGTCGTAGCCGACGTTCTTGGTGGCGAAACGGAGCAGAGTGTTCTTAACTACGGAGTAGTTGACGTTCGCCTCGCGCATCTTCTTGCGGAGCTGAGTATCGTCTGCAACGGAGATACCGGAGTAGTCCACGAGGACGCCTGCGGCTGCGCCGTTAAGACGGTCGGTAAGCTCGTTTACGATGGCCTGCTTCTCGCTCAAAACCTTTGCATTGGGCATTTTCTAATTTCACCTCCGAAACACGAATATGTCGCGTTCAACAAAAAAGCGCCTTCGCGCCAAAGCACGAAAGCACACAGATAAGCTCATAAGGATTATCCGCACCTCGGCAGGAAATTAAGCCTTTCGGCGCCTGCTGTCTTTGGAACGCCCGAATATAATATTATATTAATTCACTCTTGTCAATAGGTTTTTCTCAATTTTCTGTTATTTCCCTGTACATTCCGGCAGCGTCGTCCTTTCTGACGACCTCCTGAACGCTTAATACCTCGACCTCGGTCTTTTTCGCGCCGAAGCTGAGCGTGAGTCTGTCGCCGACCTTAACGTCCGTCGAGGGCTTCGCCACCTTGCCGTTCACGCTTATATGCCCGGAATCGGCGGCCTCGGCCGCCACGGTGCGGCGCTTTATGAGGCGGGATACCTTCAGATACTTATCAAGACGCATTTTCTCCTCCAAAAAAAAGAGGGGCGGGAAGCCTTGCGCTTCACTGCCCCCATTATTATCACTCAGCGACGGCGTCCTTGAGAGCCTTGCCCGCCTTGAATACGGGCTGCTTGGAAGCTGCTATCGGAGTGGGCTCGCCGGTCCTGGGGTTGCGGCCTACGCGAGCGGGACGCTCCTTGATCTCAAAGGTTCCGAAGCCTACGAGCTGGACCTTATCGCCGGCCTTGAGAGCCTCGATAACGGTCTCGATAGCGGCGGCAAGAGCCTTCTCGCTGTCCTTCTTGGAAAGCGCGGTCTTCTCAGCGATTGCGCTGACAAGTTCAGTCTTGTTCATCTCAGTTTCCTCCTGTAAATATCTTTCAAGCCTTGGGTCGGCTTTTTATTTTTAAGAGGCAAAGCCCCTTAAATAACTTTCTTGGAGTTCTCCCATAGCTCATTCTGCTCTTCGTGAGACAGCCTGCCGAGCTCTTTCCCGGCGCTTAGCGCCGACGTCTCCATTTTCGAGAAGCGGGAGATGAATTTATCCGTTGAGGCGTTCAGCGCCTCCTCCGGATCGATTTTTAGCTTGCGGGCTATATTCACGGCGGTGAAAAGCAGGTCGCCCAGCTCCTCTTTAATATCGCCTTTTCCGCCGAGCGCGGCTCTGAGCTCTCCGAGCTCCTCTTCGAGCTTGTCGCAGACGGGCTCAGCCCCGTCCCAGTCGAAGCCGGCCTTCGCCGCCTTCTTCGAGACCTTCTCGGCCCTCCAGAGCGCGGGAAGCGACCTTGCAACGGAATCCATAGCGTCCGCAGCCGTTTTCTGGCTCTTTTCGCGGCGCTTGATATCGTCCCAGTTCTTGAGGACCTCATCCGAACCGGACACCTTGACCTCGCCGAACACGTGCGGATGCCTCAGAATGAGCTTCTTTACCACTCCGTCGGCGACGGAATTGAGATCGAAGCCGCCCTTCTCCTCCTCCATCTCGGCGTGGAACGCCACCTGGAAGAGAACGTCTCCGAGCTCCTCCCGAAGATGCTCAGGACTTTTCTCATCGATAGCCTCGACGACCTCGTAGACCTCCTCGATGAAATCGCGCCTTACGCTCTCGTGCGTCTGCTCCCTGTCCCAGGGGCAGCCGCCCTCGGAGCGAAGAGCCTTGACGAGAGCCCGCAAATCCTCGATATTATAGCACGGCTTAAATTCAAAATCCACCATTATTTTCTCCAAAAGAATCGATTTTTTCGCCTCGATTTATCACAAATCAATAATATTATTTAAGTCTCAGCAGCTTTGCTATCTTCTCTCCCTTGGGCAGCAGCACGACGTCCTCCCTCGTTACAACCTTAAGAGCAAGGACGAGAGCCGCATAGATAACGACGGCGACAATTATCGTTACCGCGAGGCAGATTATTGTTCCTATCCTTCCGCCGCCGAGAAGAGGCAGAGCGAACTTCTCCAAAAGGCCGTATACCGCAAAAGACCCTGCGCCCATGACTGCGGTGCAGACGAAGGGACGGAAGATTATCTTTATGAGGTTGGGCTTCTCCGGCAGCTTGAGCTGCATCACCGTCGTGTTGACGGCGGCGATAATGATGTAGCAGACGAGAGTGCCGATAGGCGCGCCGACGATATTGAGTCCGGGCAGGCTGACGAGCTTCCAGCTCAGAATCAGCTTGACGATCCCGCCCGCGATGAGGCTCAGGGCTGAGACCTTCTCGTGACCGGACGCCTGAAGTATCCCGTTCGTTATTATATACTCGCACACGAAAAAGCTCGCCGCGCCGAGGATAGTGAGTATCACAGGTCCGAGCCCCTCATAGCCCGTGCTTCCGTAGAGCGATATAAAAATCGGCTTCGAGAGAACGGCTATACCGACGGCGGCAGGCATAGCGAAAAGGTTTGTCAGCTTCATGGAGGACTCGACCGTCTTCTTCGCCTCTCCGGCCTTTCTTGCCGCAATGGCGGCGGCGATTATCGGCACGACCGAGACGGCAACGGGCGTTATAAACGCAGAGGGCAGATTGAAAAGAGCAAGCGCCTTGGAATAAACGCCGTAGAGCGAAATAGCTATCGAATGTTCGATATTCAGAACGCTTTCAAGTGTGTCGGATATTATCCTCGAATCGAAGAAGGTTATAAACTGGCTCGCGGCGGCGCCAACGGTGATTGGCAGGCTGACCTTCAGTATCTTCGCGGCGGTTTTTCCGACGGAGTCGGGCTCGTCGACAACGATATCCTCGGCATCGAGCCTCCTTATCCGCTTGTTGTATATCGCCATGACCGGAATGGCGAGCCCCATTCCCATTGTAACGCCGACGATGGCTCCTGCGGCGATTGTCGCGAGATCGTTGCCCTGCGAGGCAAGAAACCATGCCGCGGCAAGACCGAAGATCATTTTGCACACGACCTCGGTTATCTGCGAGAGCGAGGTCGGCACCATATCGTTATGCCCCTGGCTGTATCCTCTGAGCACCGACACGAGGGCGGCGAAGAGAACGGCAGGCGAGAGCACCTTCAGAGCGAGAGCGATCTCCGCGTCCTTCATAAAGCTCGCAAGCTGAGGCGCCCAGATGTACATAGCCGCCGTTCCGAGCACGCCTATCACCGTGAATACGAAAAGCCCGACGCTGTTGTACCTTCGCGCCTGAGCGTATCTCCCCGAGGCTCTCGCAGAGGAGATAAGGCAGCTCAGAGCCACGGGCACTCCCGCCGTCGAGATGGCGAGCATAAGGTTATAAACCTCGTAAGCCTTATTGAAATGCCCCGTCCCATCGTCTCCGAGGAGATTATAGAGCGGTATCTTATATATCGCGCCGATTATCTTTGTGAGAGCAACTGTGGCGGCGAGTATCGCCGCGCCCCTGAAAAAGCTCTGTTTTTTTGCACTTGTCCCTGCCAATATCATCCGACCCTTCCTGCCGCTTCCGATAATAAATATATTGCCTGCGGCAGCATAATAAACTTGTAAACCTGATAATATTCAGTTTTCTTTGCGTTATTCATTCCGTTTCGGGGCGTTTCGTTTACATAACCGCTGTGGAAAACCCTGTGGAAAACTGGAAAAGTCCTTTGTCTGTTGGACTTTTCGCGTTTCTCGGCAACTCCCATAATATTATTCGACTTTTTTCGATATTCACTGCATAGCTCTGAATATTCAAATATTATGTCGCCCGGGTCACGTGATTACGTCAATCCCAGTTTCCGCTCTTCATCCGGCGGATATCTCTGCCCACGAAGCGCAGGCTCATAAAATCACCCTCAAGCCTTGAGAGGACCGCGGAGGAGTACCTTCCCGCCAGCTCCTTGGGCGTGAGATTTGAGGTTATTATCGTCTTTTTCCCGGTTATCAGTCTGGTATTGATAATGTTATAGAGAGCGCTCGTTATGAAGCTCGTCGGCATCTCAGTGCCGAGATCGTCGATTATAAGAAGGTCGCAGCTCTCAATGCGCTTTATCTCGCTTCTGAGCCCCTCGACGGACTCTCCGCGCCCGAATCTCTCCTGCTCGTATTTCGAGAAGACGGAGGCCGCCGTGTCGTAAACGACGGAAAATCCGTTCTCCGCGACGACTCTGGCGATGGAAGTGGCAAGGAAGGTCTTGCCGAGTCCCGTTCCGCCGCGGAAGAAGAGGTTCATTGAGCCGGACGAAAAGTTTCTCGCATATTCTGCGGCAAAGTCGAAGACCTCCGCCATCATCTGACGCGGGGAGACTCCCGTTCTCGGGTCCGGCTCGTCGGAGTAGTAATCGAGGCGGAAGGAATCGAAGCTCTCCTCGCCGAGCTTCAAAAGCTGGCTGAGCTCCTTCACCTGCTCCTCTTTATATAGGTCCATGAGGCAGGAGCAGAGCCTCGTGCCGTCGTAGCCGGTATCCTTGCACTTTGGGCAGAAATAGCTGTCTGAAAGGTAGTCCGGACTCAGTCCTGCGCGGGTCAGGGCGAGGGCGCGCTCCTCCTGCAGGCTGAGGCTTCTGTCTCTTATCGCGTCAAGCGCCTCGACCGGGTCTCCGCCCTTTTTGAGAGCGACGTCGATCGCGTCGATCACCGTCCGCTTCATCTCCGAATCTATCTCGGCGATGCGCTGGTCTCTCGCGTAGGCAAGGGCGCGTCTCTGGCTCATTCTGCGCTCGTTCTCGGCTCTTCTTGCGTCAAGCCTCGTTTTCGCTCTCGCGAGTATTTTCCCGTCAAGGCTCATGCTTCTCCCCCGCTTTCAGCCTGTTCTTCATATCTCTGAGCCTTCTAAGCTCCTCCGCAGTGGCGCCGGCTGCGTTCTCCCGCGCCTGATCGGCGCTCCTCTGTCCTTCAGGTCTCTTTCCGTAGGGGTCTTCTTTCTCTATCTCGGCGGCGGCATGCAGACCTCTGTTGTGCCAGCTCATCATAATGGAGTCCATATATCTCCAGTTCATCCTGCCCGTTTTGGTGACGGTCCTGTCGTAGGCCAAAGCCGCCGCCTCGGCAGTAAAGCCAAGAGCCGCCCAGGCGTCGACGTATTTCCTCTCGGTAGTCGAGAGCTGCCGGTCTCTTATACCGATGGCGGCTGAAAAATCCGCGTAGATGCCGCGCCTCTCGTCCATCCGCTTTATAAACGTCTCGGCCGCCTCAATGGAGAATATGCCCTCTGCCTCCCAGATAAAGGCGTTTTTCTCGATATACTTCATCGTGGGCGCTCTGCCCGATCCCGACCTGCGCTTTACCTCCTCCGCGCAGTGGTTCACAAGAGTCAGTATCACCTCGGGCGGAAGCCCGTTGTAGTCGTAGATGCTGAACAGCCTTTTGAGGTCGTCCGTCGAGAGCAGCCTGCCGAGCGCGGACTGCACCTCTCCAACAAGCTGCGGGAAAGCGTCTCCGTTCTCCATCTCGCGCTTTATATCCTCGGCCGTGTACTGCGGCGGCTCCGCCTCCGCCGGACGCGGGCTGTGAGCCGCGTCCTTCCCGGCGCTTACGAGCCCGAGCCTTGCAAGAACGTCCATAGCCGCCTCGACCTGCGCGAAGCTGCGGCCTGTGTGCAGGGCGCAGTCGTCGGGCTCAAAGCGTCCGCCGGAGTGCAGTATATAGATATATACGAGGGCAGCGTCGCCGCTTCCGCAGCCTATCAGCTTTCTTGCCGCCTCTCCGGACATCGACACGGTCTCCGGCTCCGGAAGCACGAATTTTCCTTC
Source organism: Oscillospiraceae bacterium (assembly GCA_902765975.1). Taxonomy (GTDB): domain Bacteria; phylum Bacillota; class Clostridia; order Oscillospirales; family Oscillospiraceae; genus RUG626. Next base: position 3,686 of record CACXBO010000110.1, on the reverse strand, counting down.
CGACATACGCTTGCCCCCCCTCTCTCTTTATTGCGCTGTATCTTTCATTGTAGCATATTATTTCCCCGCCCGCAAGGTATGAAGCCCTCTTTTTGCTATCTCAGCTCTGAGGCGCTCCCGCCTTATAGTCGCGCACGAGCTTGACCGCGGTTTCAAGCACGCGGTCCGTCTCCTTGAGCCTGAAGCTCATCCTCGGCTTGTTCCCGGCCTCTATCTTTATCCTTTTAGCATACTCAGGTCTTGAATAAAGGGCGCTCACACGTTCCGGCTCGAAGTCGCCGAGGGTGAAAATGAGCTTCCCTTCCTTCTCCGTTATCTCGGTGATGCCCGTGTCCGCCGCCTCGCCTCTCAAGAGGGCGACGTGAATGAGCGCGTTCACCTCGCGCGGCGGGTCTCCGAAGCGGTCGATCAGCTCGTCCGTCATATCGTCCGCGTCCTCCTCGGTGCGTATATGCGCTATACGCCGGTAAAGATCCATCCTCTGCTCCTGGTTTTCGACGTATGAGGCTGGTATATTCGCTGAAATTGCGAGGTCGGCGGAGCAGTCCGGCTTTTCAGCCGTTCTCTCGCCCTTAGCCTCGTGTACCGCCTCCTCAAGCAGCTTGAGGTACATATCGTAGCCGACGCTCATCATATGCCCGGACTGCTCCGCGCCGAGGATATTGCCCGCGCCCCTTATTTCAAGGTCGCGCATTGCTATCTTGAAGCCGGAGTTGAACTCCGCGAATTCTCTTATCGCCGCGAGCCGCTTCTCCGCCGTCTCGTTCAGCACCTTATCCTTTCGGAAGGTAAAGTAGGCGAAGGCGCGGCGGCTCGAACGTCCGACTCTGCCCCTTATCTGATGAAGCTGTGCAAGTCCGAGTCTGTCCGCGTCCTCAATTATCAGGGTGTTAACGTTCGGAATATCTATGCCCGTCTCGATTATCGTTGTGCAGACGAGCACCTGCACCTCTCCGGCGCTCATCGCCTCCATAACCCTGCCGAGCTGATCCTCGTCCATTTTCCCGTGGGCAACGGCGACCGTAACCCCGTCAATAAGCTCCTTTAGCTTCAGCGCGGTCCTCTCGATATTGTCCACCCTGTTGTGTATATAATAGACCTGTCCGCCTCTTGATATCTCGCGCCTTATCGCGTCCTCGACTATGCCCCAGTCGTGCTCCATAACGTAGGTCTGCACCGGCATCCTGTCGGACGGCGGCTCCTCAATGGTGGACATATTCCGCACGCCCGACAGCGCCATATTGAGCGTTCTCGGTATCGGAGTCGCGGAGAGGGTCAGAACGTCCACCGTGCGGCTCAGCTCCTTGAGCCTCTCCTTATGCGTAACTCCGAAGCGCTGCTCCTCATCCACAACGAGAAGTCCGAGCGATTTGAAGCTCACGTCCTTTGAGAGCAGCTTGTGCGTTCCGATAACGACGTCCACCTCGCCCGAGGCGATGCCTGCGAGCGCCTTCTTTATCTGCGCTGCGGTGCGGAAGCGGCTCAGCACCTCTATATTAACGGGAAAGCCCGAAAACCTTGTCATTGCCGTCGCATAATGCTGCTGCGCGAGAACGGTAGTCGGAACGAGGACGGCCGCCTGCTTCCCGTCCAGAACGCATTTCATAACGGCCCTGAGCGCTACCTCCGTCTTCCCGTAGCCGACGTCGCCGCAGAGCAGTCTGTCCATCGGCACGGCGGATTCCATATCCTTTTTTATATCCTTCACGGCTCTGAGCTGGTCGTCGGTCTCCTGATAGAGGAAATTATCCTCAAATTCCCTCTGCCACGGGCTGTCCGGCGAGAAAGCAAAGCCGTTCGCCGCCTGCCTCTCCGCCTGAAGCCTTATCAGCCCCTCGGCAAGCTCCCTTACCGCTCCCTTCGCCCTCAGCTTCGTCCTCGTCCAGTCCGTGCCGCCGAGCTTCGAGAGCTTTACGGGCGCGTCCTCTCCCGCTCCGATATACTTCGAGATCATATCGAGAGCCGTCGCGGGAACGTAGAGCGCGTCCGTTCCCTGATACGCTATTTTTATATAGTCGCGCCTTATCTTGTCGACCTCGCGCGTCACCATGCCGACGTAGCGGCCTATGCCGTACTGCTCGTGAACGACGAGATCGCCCGGGGCAAGGTCCGTATAGCTCTCCAGTCTCTGCCTGTTTGAGGGCAGCTTCTTCTTCGCCCTTCTTCTGAACGCGCCGCCCGATATCTGACCCTCAGAGAGTATGGCGAGCGAAAGCCTCGGATACTCAAGACCGGCCGAGAGGTTACCGACGGAAACGGCGCAGCGCCCGGGCTTCGGCAGCTCAGCCAGCTCGTAATCAATATATGAGCCTACTCCCGCCTTAACAAGATATTCCCTCAATATATCTGCCCTGCGCCTGTCCCGTGCAAGCACAGCCACTCCGACGCCGGAGTTTACATAATGCTTTATGTCGCTTGCCGCGGTTTCAAGGCTGCCGCCGTAGGACGGAAGCTGCTTTGAGGTCTGCGTCTCCATAGCTCTCGGGCTGACCGGGAGGGCGGAGGTTGTAAAAGACGACATCATGATGAGCGGAAAGTCGCAAAGTCGCTCAACACATTCCTCCCAGCTCGACTCAAGCTTATCCGGCTGACCCTCAAAGGCGCCCTTTTCGGCGAGAGCAGCGAGATCCTCCGAGAGCTGCCAGAGATGATTTTTCGCGCTGTCGGAAAGTCTGCCGGGTTCACATAATACTACAACGCTGTCCGGCGGCAGGTAATCCGCGGCCGTCGCCTTCTCGAACATAAGGTCAAGGTATCTGTCCGTCGCGGGGAGCGTCCTCCCCTCTCTGACGCGGCTCATATCCTGGGAAACAGTCTCCAGCATCGAGCGAGGCACGTTCCTGCGTCGCATAAGTCTCTTGCCGTAGGCGTCGAGTCTCTTATACAGCCCGTCGCGTCCGCCCTCAGCCGCCGTTAGAGGCGCCTCCTGCACCGGAAGTATGAGGGCTGAGTCCGCGCTCTCCGTTCTTCTCTGCGTGCCGGGGTCGAAGAAGCCCATGGAATCTATCTCGTCGCCAAAGAACTCTGCGCGTATGGGCTGCTCCTGCGCCGGAGAGAAGATATCGAGTATGCCGCCGCGCAGGGAGAACTGCCCGGGGCCCTCAGCCTGGGGAGCGCGGACGTAGCCCGCCTCGGTAAGCCGCGCTGCGAGGTCCTGAACGTCGAAGCTGCCGCCCATTTTCAGCTCGAAGGAAAGCCGCTCGAATACGTCCGGCGGCATCGTTCTCGCGCAAAGCGCCTCCGGAGTGGTCACCACGAGCCCCGCTGCGCCAGACGAGAGCTTTCGGAGCGCTGCAAGCCTGCGCCGCTCGGCGTCTCTTGAAACGCCCTCCGCGTTGTAAAACACGAAGTCGCGGCTGAAAAGCTCAAGCGCCTCCTCGCCCGAAAAGGCGGAGAGATCGTCGGCAAACCGCCTTGCCTCGTTCTCATCGGATAGCACAGCGACGACAGGGCAGCGCCTTACAAGGCGTATCGCGGCGGCGGCATGGGCGCGGGGAAGCGCGCCCGTACCGCTCAAAAGAGCGGGGCAGCGCCCTCCGTCTATAGCAGCAAGTATATTTGAAAAGCTCTCGTCCTTTGTGAGCGCAAGAGTGAGTGTCTTCAAGCCTTTGCTTCCCCCTTTATATTACCAGTCGCTGTCCCAGTCCGTGTAGTCGGAGTCCCAATCGTCGTAGCTCCAGTCGTCG
>CACXBO010000109.1 GCA_902765975.1 Oscillospiraceae bacterium | reverse complement strand
CATTCTCTTGAGCTGGTTGAGACGGTCGATGCGGGTACGCATGGTCTTGAAGTTGGTGAGCATTCCGCCGAGCCAGCGGGCGTTGACATAGAACATGCCGACGCGCTCAGCCTCTTCCTTCATTGCGTCCTGCGCCTGCTTCTTGGTGCCGACGAAAAGGATCGTGCCGCCGTTTGCCGCGGTACCACGAACGAAATCATAGGCCTCTTCAAGCTTCTTGACTGTCTTCTGAAGGTCGATAATGTAGATGCCGTTGCGCTCCATATAAATATAGGGAGCCATTTTGGGGTTCCAGCGCCTTGTCTGATGGCCGAAGTGTACGCCGGCCTCAAGGAGCTGCTTCATGGAAACTACGCTCATTTGTTTTTTCTCCTTTTTTATAATTTCTTACCTCCACAAGCCTCACCCCCTCAGCCGGCCAGAAGGCAGGAGACTGAAAGTCCGCCCGTGTGCGTAATACCCGAAATACTCAGGCTTTGGTAGTATATCAAACTTGATTGCAGATTGCAAGTCTTTTTTTTGCTTTTTTAAGGCATTTTTCTCTACCACAGCGGTCTTTTCGGTTTGCGCTCCCGCCTGTAGTCCCCGCTTACCTCGGTTAATATCATATCGTCGCCTATCCTGCGAATGCACTCCCACGGAATTACGTAATCGTCCTCCCTCAGAAAAAGCCCGAGCAGCTTGCACCTGCCCGGAACTACTATTGCCAATATCTGACCCGTCGCCGTGTTGACTATCACGTCGCATACGAAGCCGAGTCTCAGCCCGTCGCAGATGTTGACTACCTCTTTGAATCTCAGATCCTGAACTCTGCACCGCATAATAATCGCCTCCCCTGTACAATATGCAGGGGAGGCTTTGATTATTACCGATTAGTCACCGTTTCCTGAGTTGTCGTCCTCATCGTCTCTTCCGCGAATTCGGATGAAATAGTAAAGGCTTCCGCCCGCAGCGACGAGATATGCGGCGAAAATTGCAAGCACAAGCGGCGGGAAACCGAGTATTAGATAAGCGGCAAACAGTATGATCGAGATTATCAGAAGTATTATTCCCGCCTTTTTCCCGTCTGTGCGTGACGCTCTGTTCCTTCTCACCTAAGAGCACCTCCTCAGTTAAGAAAATCCTTGAGCTTTTTTGAGCGGCTCGGGTGACGCAGCTTTCTGAGCGCCTTCGCCTCTATCTGACGGATACGCTCACGGGTAACATTGAATTCCTTGCCAACCTCCTCAAGGGTGCGCGTTCTGCCGTCGATTATGCCGAAGCGAAGCTCAAGCACCTTTTTCTCGCGCGGAGTAAGTGTATCCAGCACCTCCATAAGCTGCTCCTTCAGCAGCGTGAAGCTTGCGACCTCGGCCGGCTCGGATGCGTTCTCATCCTCAAGAAAATCTCCGAGATGGCTGTCCTCCTCCTCGCCGATCGGCGTTTCGAGGCTTACCGGCTCCTGCGCTATCTTCAGGATATCTCGCACCTTGTCAACGGGCAGGTTCATGTCGTCCGCAATTTCCTCCGGCGATGGGTCGTGACCGAGCTCCTGGAGAAGCTGGCGGGATACTCTTATGACCTTGTTTATCGTTTCGACCATATGGACGGGAATGCGGATAGTGCGCGCCTGATCGGCTATAGCTCTCGTTATCGCCTGTCTTATCCACCAGGTGGCATATGTTGAAAACTTATATCCCTTCTGGTAGTTGAACTTATCTACTGCCTTTATAAGGCCAAGATTGCCCTCCTGGATGAGGTCGAGAAACTGCATCCCGCGTCCAACGTATCTCTTAGCTATTGAAACGACAAGCCTGAGGTTTGCCTCCGCCATCTGCTGCTTTGCGGTTTCATCGCCCTCCGCCATCTTAACGGCGAGCTCGACCTCTTCCTCGGGAGAGAGCAGCTTGATCTTGCCTATCTCCTTGAGGTACATGCGTACGGGATCGTCTATGGCAAAGGAGTCCATCATGGAATCCGTATCCTCAAGCTCCTCCTTGGATATCTCCTCGATATCCGCGAGGTCCTCAAGATCCGGCGCGGGGATATCCTCGTCAAGAAGCTCAAGGGGCTCCTCCTCGGTAGTGTCAATGCCGAGGCTCTCAAGTGTGTCGTAGAATCTGTCCATCTGCTCCTGGTCGAGATTGAGCTCTTCCAGAATAGCGAGGTCTGCCGCCGGGATCGTTCCCTTCTTCTTGCCCTCTTCTATGAGCGCCTGAAGCTTTTCGGCGATTATCTCCTCCTTGCTCTTCTCCTCGGTCGGTTCCGTGGTAACTTCCTTTTTCTGCTTTTTGCTTTCCATAGCTTTATCCTCCGTAGCCTTTGGTTTTCTTTTGTTTTTCGCTGAATTTGATTAATGCGTCATCATCCGTAAGCGCCGTTTTTTTAGCGGAACGGATCTTGTTTATGTAATCCTGAAGCGCCTTCTCCGACTGCGCCGCAGTCTCCGGCTTTTCAAGTATCTTTCCCAAATGCGACGCCTCGTCGGTAGACAGAAACGGAAGTATCGCCGCCTCCGTTATCCCCTCTCCGTTCCTGACGCGCTCCATAATCAGGGCGAAGACTTTTCTCAGAAATGGAGAAGTGAACTCCTCTTCCTTCAGCGTTATACGGTTTGACAGGGCCGGATCCTTCATTAGTATCCTTACAACGCCTTCCTCACCCGACGCGGAGACCGGATTATCGTATTTCAGTTCCTTCGCCTTCGGCTGGGCGTTTATCTCAACGCGCATCGCAGCTCTGCTTTCCTTTTTGCTCATCGCAGCCTTTCGCACTCCGATGAGCTTCTTTATCTCTGATCTGATCGAGTCCGGTCTCGCTCCGGTCTCTGAGGCGACTTTTGCAGTGTATACGTCGCGCTCCATCTCGTTTGTGAGAGAAGAGAGTATCGCCGTCGCCTCTCTGAGATACCCCATTTTTCCGTCCGGTGAATCGAGATCGTATTTACTCTTTGCGGCGAGAAGGCGGTATTCCACGTGGTTTTCGCTCCTCTCGAGCAGTACGGAAAACGCCTCGGCTCCCTTCGCCTTAATGAATTCGTCGGGATCCTTCGCTCCGTCCATTCTGAGCACGCGGCAGCTTATCCCCGTATGCTCGAATATCCCGATAGCACGCTCCGACGCCTTTCGCCCGGCTCCGTCGTTATCGTAGGCTATCACGACCTTTTCGGTATATCGCGACATCAGCCGCGCCTGCTCCTCGGTAAGCGAGGTGCCGAGGCTTGCAACGGCGCAGTCGAAGCCGGCCTGATGCAGACTCACGACGTCTATGTTGCCCTCCGCGAGTATCAGCATTCCCATTTTTGATTTCTTCGCGAGATTGAGGGCGAAGAGATTGCGGCTCTTTGAGAAGACCGCGGTATCCGGACTGTTAAGATACTTCGGCTCTCCGTCGTCCAGGATCCTCCCGGAAAAGCCGAGCACGCTTCCGCGCACGTCGATAACGGGGAACATAAGCCTGTTGCGGAAGGTGTCGTAAACTCCGCCGCTTTTGCCTCTCTTTGCAAGTCCTGCGTCGACGAGCTGGAACTCAGAATAGCCCTTCTTCTTCATCTCTTCGGTAAGCGCCGTCCACTCGTCAGGCGCTGCGCCGAGTCCGAATTTTTTGACCATAGCAGGCGAGATCCCGCGCTTTTTTACATAATCAAGGGCCGCTTTTCCCCTCGGACCCGTGAGCTCGGAATAGTAGAAGCGTGCTGCGTCACGGTTAAGCTCAAGCATTCTTGCCCTGCGTGAGCGCGTTTCCTCCGGCGTTCCATCCTCCGGCATCTCCATTCCCGCTCTTTTTGCAAGGAAGCTGACAGCGTCTATGAAGCTGAGGTTCTCAATATCCATAACGAAATTAATCGCCCCGCCGCCCTTGCCGCAGCCGAAGCAGTGGTATATCTGCCTGTCCGTCTCAACGTGGAAGGAAGGGGTCTTCTCCGAATGGAAGGGACAGAGTCCCCAGTAGCTCGCTCCGCCCTTCTGCTTAAGCTGGACGTAATCGGATACGAGATCCGCGATATCTGTTTTTTGAATAAGCTCGTCTATAAAGCCCTCCGGCAAAGCCATGCTGTCCCCCCTCTCCGTTTATTACGGAAACGCTGTTATTTTACCGTCCACGCCATAGGGATAAAAATATCCTTATGTATCGCTATCGCATAAGAGTCCGTCATTCCAGCAACGTAATCGCATACGGCGCGTGTCATACCGTCTCTGTCCGCTATTTTAAGGTATTCCTCGCTCATCTTCTCCGGATTTTTGAAATAATATTCAAAAATACCGCTGATAAGCCCCTGGACCTTTCTCTCCTCTCCCTTTACGGTGGGATTGTGGTACACGTTCTCGTTCAGGTAATCGTGGAAAACTCTGACTGCGGATTCAACCTCCGCGCTCATTATGAGTTTTCCCGAGGCGCAGCCCTCTTTGATAACGTCTGTAACTATAGTGTTTATCCTCTCCGAGTACCTTCTTCCGAGTGTTCTAACGACCTCAGAAGGTATATCTTCCGCGGATAGGACTCCCGCTCTTATCGCGTCGTCAACGTCGTGATTTATGTAGGCGGTCTTGTCGGCAAGTCGCACAGCCTGACCCTCAAAAGTCGCAGAAAGCGGATCGCAGGTATGGCGGAGTATCCCGTCCCTGACCTCATAGGTGAGATTCAAGCCTCTGCCGTTTTTCTCGAGCGTGTCGACAACTCTGAGGCTCTGCTCATAATGGCGGAAGCCGCCCTCCGCCTCCATAATGACGTTCAGGGCGCGCTCACCTGCGTGGCCGAACGGGGTATGTCCGAGATCGTGACCGAGACCTATCGCCTCTGTGAGATCCTCATTGAGGCGAAGGGCTCTCGCCATCGTCCTCGCAATACGGGTTACTTCAAGCGTATGGGTCAGTCTCGTGCGGTAGTGGTCGCCCTCCGGGTCGAGGAAAACCTGCGTCTTTTGCTTCAGGCGGCGGAATGCCTTTGAGTGCGTTATTCTGTCCACGTCGCGCTGGAACGCTGTGCGGACGCTGTCCTCGTCCTCAACTATTACTCTGCCGTAAGTGTCTTTCGCCCTTACGCCGTTTTCTCCGACCAATATCTCCTCAAGCTTCTCCGTTTCTTCCCGAATGCTCAGCATAGCCGCACCGCCTTTCTCTTCTCTTATACAAAATAACTTTCAAAAATCCTTTTTTTGTGATAAAGAATCTCAAAGGCATTAAAAGGTTGTAAAAATCCGGCATCTGTTGTATAATATAAAAGGAAAAGAAGCAAGAATTAAGGGAGGTAATCAACCTTGAATATAGCAGTTCTCTGCGGCGGTCTCAGCATGGAGCGCGACGTTTCTCTGAAAAGCGGCGCTGTTATAGCGGAAGCTCTCCGCGCAAACGGTCACAACGTCGCAGTTATCGACTCCTTCTTCGGTTACACCGGGGATTATACCGACCCCGCCGAGATATATACTCGTTCTCTATCCGGCCTTTCGGCGGAAATATCCTCCGAGGTGCCCGATCTTGAAAAGATAAAGGCTTCCCGCAGGCAGAATAACGACTCTCGAATAGGAGATAATCTCATAGAGGTCTGCCGAGCCGCAGACATAGTGTTTTTAGGGCTTCACGGCGCCGACGGCGAGGACGGAAGGCTGCAGGCTGCCTTCGATATCGCAGGAGTCAAATATACCGGCACCGGCTATCTCGGAAGCGGTATCGCCATGAACAAGGAGGCTGCAAAAAAGCTGTTCAAGGCAAACGGCATACTCACGCCCGAAGGCAGACGCATAAACGTTAACGACGCGGATAAAAGCTATCCCTGCCTTCCCTGCGTGGTAAAGCCGAAGTCCTCCGGCTCTTCGGTTGGTACGAGCATAGCGCACACTCCAGAGGAATACGAAAAGGCTCTTGAATTCGGGTTCAAATATGAAGACGACGTTTTGGTGGAGCGATACATAAAGGGCCGTGAGGTCGACGTCGGCGTTCTCTGCGGGAAGGCTCTTCCTCCAATCGAGATAGTCCCGAAGTCCGGATTCTTCGATTATAAAAATAAGTATCAGGACGGTATGACCGACGAGATATGCCCTGCCGACCTTTCGGGCGACGTGACCGCCAAGCTTATGGACGCCGCAGAGCGCGTGTTCAAGGCTCTCTACCTGGAGGTCTACGCGCGCATGGACTTTATAATCGAGGGCACGACCGGGGACGTCTACTGTCTTGAGGCAAACACTCTGCCCGGCATGACTCCCGCAAGCCTTCTGCCGAAGGAGGCTTTGGCGGCGGGTATCAAATATGAAGAGCTCTGCGAGCTGATCGTTAATCGCTCGCTTGAGAAATACGAATGAATTATCAGGGGGCGATCGAAATGAAAATGAAGCCCGTTACTCTTGAGAAAATCGCGGAAGTGACCGGCGGCGCGTTTTTCGGTCCTCGTTTCTCACGAAAAGACAGGATAACCGGGGTAACAACCGACAGTCGCGAGGTAGAGCCCGGCAATCTTTTCGTCTGCATTAAGGGCGCCCGCGTCGACGGACATAATTTTGCGGAGAAGGCTGCTGCGTCGGGCGCGGTTTGCCGTCTGTCCGAGCGGCGTCTCGACGACGGCTGCCCCTATATCCTTGTTGACGACACATTGAAGGCACTTCGCGATCTGGCGGCTTATTACAGAAGCCTTTTTCAGATACCGGTTATCGGGATCATCGGCTCTGTCGGCAAGACCACAGCCAAGGAGCTGACTGCCGCCGTGCTGCTGAGAGAAAAATGCGTTCTGAAAACCCATGCCAATCTCAATAACGAAATAGGCGTTCCCCTCACTCTTTTGAATCTACGTGAGGAGCACGAGGCTGCTGTCGTCGAAATGGGCATCTCCGATTTCGGTGAGATGCGCATTCTCGCAGAAATGGTCCGCCCCGATATCGTAGTTATGACCTCAATAGGCTACTGTCACCTTGAGAAGCTTGGAGATCTGAAGGGTGTGCTTCGTGCAAAGAGCGAGGTTTTCGAGTTCACCGAACCCGATTCGGTCGCCATTCTTAACGGCGACGACGAAAACCTCAGGGGTCTCGACACGGGAACGAATGTCGTGACCTACGGGCTTGGGGAGAATAACGATTACAGAGCCGAAAATCTGGAGAGTCTCGGTTTTAAGGGTATTTCCTGCGATATCGTCGGACCCGATATGCGAATTTTTGCGCTTATCCCCGCCTTTGGAAGCCATATAGCTTATGGTGCGCTCGCAGCAGCCGCAGTCGGAAGGACTCTCGGTATAAGCCCTGAGAACATACTACGCGGCCTCGCTGATTATCATCCGGTCGGCGGACGCGCCAACGTCAGTTATACAGACCTCGTGACCATAATAGACGACACTTACAACGCGAATCCCAATTCGATGGCTGCTGCAGTCAGAAGTCTCAGCTCACTGAGGGCAATCGGCCAGGCGCAGGGCAAGCGCATAGCAATTCTCGGAGATATGAAGGAGCTCGGGGCTGACTCAGCAGCACTTCACAGGAGCATAGGCCGGCTTGCCGCCGAGGTCGGCATCGACCTCGTGGTTGCTATCGGAGATGACGCCGGAAATATTGCTGACGGCTGCGCCGAAAAAGGCGGAAACGCCGTATATCTCCGCCGCAAGGAGGAGCTCTATCCCTATCTCAAGCGTCTCATACAGAAGGGCGACGTAGTTCTCGTCAAGGCGTCGCACTCGATGGAGTTCTCCGAGATAGTAGAAAAGCTAAAGGCGCTCTGATGGAATACCTTTGCTCTCAAAAGGACGAGGGTCGCAAGGTCTATCACATTTTAAGGAACGAGCTTCATATATCAGCTTCTCTTCTCAAGCGGCTCAAAAATGCGAAGGCTATCTTTCTGAACGGAGAGCCGGTCTATACGACTGTAACGGTTAAGCAGGGTGACGTAGTCTCCGCAGAGCCGATACTCGCGGAGCGGGACGCCGATCTTGCGCCGGAATATGGTGAGATAGAGATACTGTATGAAAACGAGGCTATGCTCATACTCAACAAGCCCGCCGGAATGATCGTTCATCCCTCGCTCGCAAAATATCACGGTTCTCTCGCCTCACTCGCCGCCGGATATCTTGAAAAGAGCGGTCAGACCGCCCGCTGTCACGTTGTAAACAGGCTGGACAGAGACACATCCGGCTGCGTCGTGTTCGCTAAAAACGCCTACTATAAAACTGTGTTGAGCGAGGCTTTAGCCTCCGATAATGCGGAAAAAGCGTATTTGGGCGTTGTTTCCGGCGTTTTTAACGAGGACAAATTCGTTATCTCCGAGCCCATAAAAAGAGCCGAGCCTCAGAAAATGCGCAGGATCGTGTCTCCCGACGGGCGGAGCGCCGTAACCTGCTTCGAAGTGCTCGGCACGAACGGGGAAGTAAGTCTCGTTCGATTCGTGCTGAAAACCGGGCGGACGCATCAGATCAGGGTGCATTCGTCATTTCTCGGGCATCCGCTTCTTGGCGACGCCCTATATGGCACAAATGAGAGCCTTCGGATTTCCGAACAATTAGGTATTCGTGAGCAGGCGCTCCACGCATACAGCATCAGCTTTCGAGACCCGGTCGCCGGCAAAACAGTAAAGGCAGAAGCGCCGGTAAGGCGCAGTGAACTTAATGAACTGATAGAGGTACTATGGAAGAAAAAATAAGAGAAACGGCAATACTCGTCGGACTTGCAGCCGAAGTAATGGACGCCTCTGATAAGAGCACGGACGAGAGCATGGACGAGCTTGAAGCTCTCCTCTCCACGGCTGGAGGAGCTTCAAGGGGGCGTATACTTCAGAACAAAAAAGCTCCCGATCCCCGAACTTTTATCGGAGAGGGCAAGGTGCAGGAGCTGAAAGAGCTTATTGAAGCTGAGGAGTGCGACCTCGCAGTTTTCGATAACGAGCTCTCCCCTTCTCAAACTCGCGCTCTTGAAGACGATCTCGGCGTTCACGTTATCGACAGGGCGCAGCTCATTCTCGACATTTTCGCTCAGAGGGCAAGGACGCGGGAAGGCAGGCTTCAGGTTGAGCTCGCGCAGTACAAGTATATGCTTCCGCGTCTTACAGGAATGTGGACTCACCTTGTAAGGCAGACCGCCTCCGGCGGCTCCTCGCCTATAGGAACGAGAGGTCCAGGAGAAACGCAGCTTGAAACTGACAGACGCCATATCCGCCGAAAGATACAAAAGCTTGAGGATGAGCTCGGCGAGGTGCGTAAAAACCGCGATACGCAAAGACGCAAACGCGAGAAAAACGGCGTACCCGTAGTCGCCCTCGTCGGATATACGAACGCGGGAAAAAGCACCCTTCTAAACCTTATGACGAACTCGGACATACCTGCTAACGACAGGCTTTTCGATACTCTTGATACGACGACGAGAAGGCTTCAGCTCGCACCCGGTCAGGAGGTGCTGCTCTCCGACACGGTAGGCTTTATAAGAAAGCTGCCGCATCACTTGATAGAGGCATTCAAAGCGACGCTTGAGGAGCTTAAATACGCCGATCTTCTGCTCCACGTGATCGACGTATCCAACCCGGAATATGAGCTTCAGGCAGAGGTTGTAAGGCGACTCATAGACGAGCTCGGAGCGTCTGGAACGCCTGTCATCGACGTGTACAACAAGGCTGATCTCTGCCCGGTACCATCTATGATACCGCGCGGGGATATGACGCTCGCCATATCTGCGAAAACAGGTGAAGGTACGGGCAAGCTCACCGAAAAAATTGCAGAGATATTGGGACAGGGGCGGAAGCGGCTTACTCTCAGCATTCCCTACTCTGACGCCGGACTCGTCGAGCTTCTGCACCGCGAGGCCGAGATACTATCTCTCGACTATCGCGAGGGCTGTATAGTCGCAGAGGTAATAATAAAGCCCGAGCTCTGGGGCAGAGTCCGGGACTATGCAGATATAATTGAATAATGGAAAAAAGCTTCGGGGGAACTTCTCTGCCCGAAGCTTTTATTCTATCCTTACGGCGCGAAGCGCTTCTCCGACGATTACCGGCCTTGCCTTTCCCGCCGTAAGTTCAATCACCCTCGCGGAATAACCCTCAAGAGCCGAAGAGGACATAGAGAACTTCAGTTTTACGTTTTCTCCGTAGTCAGCGCTGTCAAGCGCAGTATTGAATCGTTCAAGCTCGTTTTTTAGTCTTTCAAACTGAGAATATGAACATTCGAGCTCACAGACCATCAGAGTTTTCAGCTCTGCTCTTCCCGCCTTTTCAAGAGCCATACTCGCAGCCTTTGAGTAGGCTCTTACAAGCCCGCCCGCACCGAGCAGTATGCCGCCGAAGTATCTCGTCACAACGCAGCAAAAGTTATCGACGTCAGCGGATCTGAAAACGTTCATCACGGGCATGCCCGAGGTGCCGGAAGGTTCGCCGTCGTCTGAAAAACGCGCTATGCCCCCGTTTTTTATACTGTAAGCGTAAACGTTATGCGACGCGTCCCAGTGCTTTTCACGCATCTCCTTTATCCTCGCCGTCGCCTCCGCCTCTGTCTCGGCATACCATACCCTGCCGATAAACTGCGAACGTTTCTCGATGTATTCTATTTCCCCGTACCCCGCGGGAACTATCAGTTCAGCCATAGCTTATCTCCGTTTCATATGGGTATCATTCCCCGTTAATCGAAAAGCTCATCCCGTCTCCCCCTCGCTCCTTAACGTTGTATAGAGCGTTATCCGCAGCCTTGAATATCTCCTCCGCGGATTCGCCTCTGCCAAATGAAGCTCCGACCGAAACCGTTGCCGGAGGAAGTCCGTCAGACGTGTCGGCAAGCCCTGCTTTCACCAAATCGACCTTCGATTCAATCACTTCGCAAAGCTCAGGCGTCATATGCTTCATAATAATCGTGAACTCATCTCCGCCCATACGGCAGATAATATCCGAGGAACGGAAGCTCGATTTGAGCAGTCTCGCAGTCTTCTGAAGGATCTTGTCTCCTACGTCATGCCCGAAAGTATCGTTTATCCTCTTGAAGAAATCAATGTCGATTATCAGAAAGGCGATCTCATTCCTAAGCTGCTCTCGGAAGGTCTCGAAGGCGCGTCGGTTAAACAGCCTCGTGAGTCCGTCGTGCTCTGCCGCATGGCGCAGCAGCTCAGTTGACTTTTTGTTTTCTGCCAGAATCTTATTATACGCACGCGCAAGACGTCTGAGCTCGTTCACTCCTTTTTCCGGAATCGGCTCCGACTTTTTCATTCCATTAAGATATTGTCTCATAGGAACATAAACTAAAACAGAAAATAAAATCACAGTCAGAATTATGACCGCAAAAAGAAAAACGGTAAGCAAAATCTGACGCGACGCGGCAAAACTGAGAGTCTGCTGTGCATCTTTTTCCTGCTTCTCTGCCGACTCTTGAATTGCAATAACGCACCGCTCAAGCGCTGAATTCAATTTGTTCTTTTCCGAATAATAACTTTCGTTCGATAACAGCTCCCGGCTTTTTTCAAGCTTTTCAGCATCTGAAAGCGCATTATCCTCATCAGAAACCGCAACGTCAAGCCGCTCAATAAGCTCTGAATTCTCTATATGCGCTGCAGAGGCGGTCAAGCAAACGGAATATTTCTCGATTTTGACAAGCTGATTTGAGTATGAAAACGCCTCCTCAATAGCCGAAACTGCATCTTGATTGCTAAAATCGGCGGTTTTAAGGGTAAGTACCGCGCTTTCTCTGCGCCTTGTCACGTAAAGCTCTTCCAAAAATCTATTTGCATGGTCTTCAGTTAACGTCAATGCGAAAGCGTTGGCTTGCTCAGAAAGATAATTTGAAGCTTTGGAAAACTCGCTAACTGTGCTCTCTGCACTATCGTATTTTTCCGCGTCGGCTTTATTCCGCCCGCACGTTCTAACGACGCTGCTCACAGAAAAAATCGAAAGAAGTGAAACCGCAACGGAAAGCAGGACCGCTATTGCCAGAAGCGCAGAGATACTTATGCCGTCTTTTAACCGTTTTTTCATTGCACATCGCTCCCAAACAGCAACTGCTTTATAGGTAATGTTTATTATATCAGAAATCCACCGCCTTGTGGAGTTTTTTT
>CACXBO010000108.1 GCA_902765975.1 Oscillospiraceae bacterium | reverse complement strand
AGCAGTTTTGGAGATGACTCCGGATTCCTTCATTTCGTAGTAGAGGTCGTTGCCCTCACGGGTACGCTCGCCGACTCCGGTGAATACCGAAAGACCGCCGTGCTGCGTTGCGATATTATGGATGAGCTCCATAATAAGCACCGTCTTGCCGACTCCCGCTCCGCCGAAAAGACCTATCTTGCCGCCCTTGGCGTAAGGGCAGATGAGGTCGACGACCTTAATTCCGGTCTCAAATATCTCAGTTGCAGACTCCTGCTCGTCGTATGCGGGAGCGGGGCGGTGGATAGGCCACCTCTCCTTAGCCTCCGGCGCGGGCATATCGTCGACCGGCTCGCCGAGAAGATTGAACACTCTGCCGAGGCATTCCTCACCGACCGGCACGGTTATCGGACTTCCTGTGTCCACGGCGTCAAGTCCGCGGCGCAGCCCGTCTGTGGAGCCCATGGCTATGCAGCGCGCCACGTTGTCGCCGATATGCTGCATGACCTCGCAGATAAGCTTCTTTTCATCTCCCCTTACCTCGACTGCGTTAAGCAGGTTGGGGAGCTCTCCGTCCCTGAACCTTATGTCGAGCACCGGTCCGAGGATCTCAATTACCTTTCCAATATTCATAAGCCAAACTCCTGAAAAAAGGATTTATGCGCCGGCTCCGGCGACTATCTCGGTTATCTCCTGCGTTATCGCGCCCTGTCTTGCGCGGTTATACTTGAGGCTCAGATCCTCTATCATTTCCTCCGCGTTCTTGGTGGCGGAGTCCATGGCGTTGCGCCTTGCGGCGTGCTCCGACGCCTCCGATTCGCAGATCGCGCCGAATACAACTCCCCCTATGTATTCGGGGATTATCCTGTTGAAAACCGTCTCTCCGTCCGGCTCGTAAAGCGTGACCGAACCGGAGCGGGGATTTCTGTCCCTGCCTATGTTTCTGTCGAGCGGCAGGAGCTTTATCAGCTTCGGAGTCTGCGTCAGCATAGACTCAAAGCTCGTGTAGGTGAGGTACACTTCGTCGAACTCGCCGCTCAAAAAGCCGTCGCAGATGCCCTTCGCCATAGTGAAGCTGTCGGATATGGAGAGCTCGGCCGTAAGCGGATAGGCGTCAGACCAGATATCCTCGCGATGCGCAGACATAGTCTCAAGCGCCTTTTTGCCTATCGGGAGAACTGTTACCGGATTCTCGCCTCTGTCCTCCTCGAAGAGCTTAAGTACGTTGTGGTTATAGCCTCCGGCAAGTCCCCTGTCTCCCGCGATTATAACGTAAAGCTTGCGTTTTACGTCACGCGAAAGGATATACGGCGAAGAGAACTCGGAATCCTGCGCCGCGATATCTCCCGCAGTGTCGTACATAAGCTGGAAATACGGCCTCGTTCTCTTTGCCATCTCCTCGGCTTTTCTGAGCTTCGAGGCGGCGACCATCTCCATGGCCTTCGTTATATGCTTCGTCGACTCCATGCTTCTGATACGAAGCTTTATGTCCTTCATAGATACGCCGGCCATTGATTCACATCCTTATCTCTGTCTCGCCTGAGTGAACTTCTCGGTAAAAGCGCCGAGGAAGCTCTTCAGCTTTTCTTCGGTCTCCGGGCTCATCACTCCGCTCGACTTTATCGCGTCGAGTATATCATAACCGGATCTGTCGAGCTCCGCATAGAGCTCCCTCTCATACTCGGATACATCGTCGACCTCGACGGTCTTCAGATATCCGTTCGTCGCAGCATAGAAGAGGCATACCTGCTTATTAACGGGTATCGTTGCGCCGTTCTTCTGTTTCAGCACCTCAACGATGCGCTCGCCGTGCGCAAGTCTGTCCTTCGTGTCCTTATCGAGGTCGGAGCCGAACTGCGCGAAGCTCTGGAGCTCGCGGTACTGAGAATATACGAGCTTAAGCGTTCCCGCGACCTTCTTCATCGCCTTTATCTGCGCGTTTCCGCCGACTCGCGATACCGAGATGCCCGGATTGACCGCTGGCATTATGCCGGCGTGGAAAAGCTCCGTCTCAAGGAATATCTGACCGTCTGTTATGGAAATCACGTTCGTCGGGATATACGCGGAAACATCGCCGGCCTGAGTCTCGATTATAGGCAGAGCCGTGAGCGAGCCTCCGCCGTATTCCGGCGCCATTCTTGCGGCGCGCTCGAGCAGTCTCGAATGAAGATAGAAAACGTCGCCGGGATAAGCCTCTCGACCCGGCGGTCTTCTGATAAGCAGGGATATCGCTCTGTATGCGACCGCGTGCTTGCTGAGGTCGTCGTAGATAACGAGAACGTCCTTTCCCTGATCCATGAAGTATTCGCCCATAGTGCAGCCGGAATACGGCGCGATATACTGCATCGGCGCAAGCTCCGAAGCGGAGGCGGAGACTACCGTCGTGTAATCCATCGCGCCCGCAGCCTCAAGCGTGGAAACGACCTGAGCGACTGTGGAACGCTTCTGTCCTATCGCAACGTAAATGCAGATGACGTTCTCGTTTTTTTGATTGATAATGGTGTCGATGGCAATCGTGCTCTTTCCGGTCTGCCTGTCGCCAATAATAAGCTCGCGCTGACCGCGGCCTATGGGTATCATTGAATCGATAGCCTTTATCCCTGTCTGGAGCGGGACCGAAACGCTCTTTCTCTGGATAATTCCGGGCGCGGGCGACTCTATCGGTCTGTACTCGGCGGCGTCGATTTCGCCCTTCCCGTCGATCGGAACGCCGAGAGAATTGACGACTCTGCCGATAAACTTCTCGCCCACGGGAACGGAAACCACTCTGCCCGTGCGCCTTACCGTGTCGCCCTCGCGTATACCCTCGTCTCTGCCGAGGATGACAATGGAGACGGAGTTCTCCTCCAGATTCTGCGCCATCCCCATCTCGCCGTTGGGAAACTCGATAAGCTCGTTCATAAGGCAGTTGGACAGACCGGTAGCTCTGGCGATACCGTCGCCGACAAGGATAACTGTGCCTGTCTCGGTCTCCGTTATCTTCGGCTCGTCGGATTTGATCTGAGCTCTTATGAGCTTAGTTATTTCTTCAGGTTTAAGTTCCATATTATACCGACTCTCTTATTTATTCTCACAGAACGCAATCCGCAAGCGAT
Organism: Oscillospiraceae bacterium; assembly: GCA_902765975.1. GTDB lineage: Bacteria > Bacillota > Clostridia > Oscillospirales > Oscillospiraceae > RUG626. Next base: position 9,639 of record CACXBO010000108.1, on the reverse strand, counting down.
TTCTCGATCTCTTCAAGCCTGTGACGCACGCTCCCGTCATACTGCTTTCCCTCCATCGAGACGCGCACACCTCCCAGAATCGAGGGATCCTCCCTGAGAGTGAGGACGATTTTTTTGCCGGAAAGCTTTTCAAGCTTTTCCTTTAACAGAGAGGCCTCCTCCTCGCTGAGCTTCCCTGCGCTTACAGCCTCCGCCTCGGCTATGCCGTTATCGGCGTTGTACCTCGCACGGTAAGCCTTCAGGCAGCCGGAGAGCTCTCCGAATCTGCCCTTCTCGCTCAGAAGCTTCATAAAGTTGAGAAGATACGGGCATACTCTGCCTCTGAAGACCTTGTCGAGCGAGGCAAGTCTTTCCTCAAGAGGGATGGAAACGACGCCCATGAGCTTTGTGAAATCGGGATAGCCTTCGATTATTGCGGAAACCGAGGCGAGCTCTGATAGAGTCTCCTCCTCTTTTCCTTCCTCACGGCTCAGCTCGTACAGCGCGCCTCCGTAAGTCCTCTGAAACTCCGTCATGACGCTTCACCCATTTTGTTTATAAAATCCAAAACGAGCTCGCGGTGCTTTTTCTCGTCGATCTCCTTCTCGCAGACCTTCTCGGCTATGCCGATGGAGATGGAAGATATCTCGTTTTTCACCTCGTTGAGGGCTTTTTTCTTTTCCTGCTCTATATCGGCATGTGCCTTTTCCCTTATAGCGTTTGCGCCCTCGCGCGCCTCGGCGAGTATCTCCTCTTCCCTCTTCGTCGCGCGGACGACTGCGTCGCGCACTATGCGGTCGCGCTCGTCCTTTGCGCCCTCGAGCTTCGCCTCGTATTCGCCCTTAAGAGCCTCGGCGTCGCTCTTCGCTTTTTCAGCGGCCTCGAACTTGTCGTCTATCTCCTTCTGCCTGTCGTCTATCATCTTCTTGATAGGCTTAAAAAGGAATTTTGCGAGTATCGCAAAGGTGATAAGCATATTGAGGAAGGTGAAAAGCGCGGTCCAGGGATCAATGCCGACTATGCTTTCAAAACCTGTCATAAAGCAGGCTCCTTTCCGTTTATTACTCTAAAAAATCACCTGAAAAGGAACAGGAGCAGAAGGGCGACGACCAGAGAATAAATACCCGTGGATTCGGTTATCGCGCAGCCAAGGATCATGTTGGTACGGAGATTGCCGGCAGCCTCCGGCTGACGCGCCATACCCTCAAGGGCCTTGCCGACGGCGTTGCCCTCTCCGAGAGCAGGACCGATAGCTCCTATGCCCATGCAAAGTCCCGCGCCGAGAGCGCAAGCAGCTTTTACTATTGCAGTTTCCATTTTTATTCCTCCTGAATTAGTCTTTTATATGAATTTGATTATTCAACTTTTTTATCCTGCGGCGGCGGGCAGGCGTTGCCTACGTATACCATCGTGAGCAGGCTGAACACGAGAGCCTGGACAAGGCCGGAGAATATGTCGAAGTAAAGGCTCAGGACTCCGGGAATGCCGAGGGTCAAAACCGGAACTCCGGTGAACACTCCGAGGTATTCAAGTATTGAGGCTATACCGAGAAGTATAAAAATGCCGCCGAGCGCGCCGCGCACCGCTTTTTTCTTCTTAAGTCCCCATACGAGAAGACCCGCTCCGATAAGCATAACGGCGCAGGCGCAGACTATGCCGTTAGTCTTTACCAGACCTATCAAAATAACAGAGACGGAAGCGAGAGCGGAATAGAGAAGGCTCATCAGAACTCCGCCTCCCATAATGTTTCCGAAGTGACGGAAAGCCATGGACACGGGCTGAGCAACGTCGGAGATGATATTCATCGGATTGACGTAGCCCTTCAGAAATTTCAGAAGCCCGAAATTCTTTATCGTGCAGCCCCAGCAGATAAAGCTCGTCATGAGAGCCCAGGTCAGAGTAGTTGAGAGGTCGGAAGTAGTTGAGCGGAGCACGCCCGTCATCCCGATAAGCGATCCGAAGATTGAGGAGAGGAAAAGCGCCCCGATATACGGCGTCCAGTAGGAGTTGTGCTTTCCCATCGTGTTCTCCACGAGATCGTAGAGCATTCCGACAAGCTTTTCCGTCAGCACCTGCGCCCTGCCCGGCCTTTTTTTGAGATTTCTGCCGAGAAGTATTCCCGCAGTGCAAAGGATGAGCATAACGACGAAGGAGGACACGGCGGTCTGAGTTATCGGTATCCCTCCGAGAACGGGGATAACGAAATATATTTTCGGTCCGTTCATTTGACGGTCATTCCTCCTTTCTGAAAAAGCCGTATACGCGAATTGATATCTGAAGAAAGATCAGCGGAAGAAGCGAAGCTACAGGGTCGACGGCCTTGAACGAGAGCACGAGCACGTAAAGCCCGAGCAGGGCGAACAGCCGCGCCATTGAAGAGGCCTGCACGCTTCTCTTCGCGCCGGCGGCGTCGCCGGTCTTCTCCGCCCTGTCCGCCGCGTTTGACACGGTCACCGTGAGGGCAAAAAAGTTGAGGATAGAGACTACGCAGCCGAACAGCGCGCCGAGCAGCACCTTTCCGTCGAGCCTTCCGATGATCGCGTAGACCGCGAGCATAAGTCCGACTGCGGCAGCCTCGCAGGCTGATACGATAAGCACCTGGCGTATCGCGTTTTTATTTCGCATAAACGAGAACCTCACTAATCGTGATCATTAAAACAGTTCTTTTTCTCCTTCTGCTCGCCCTCTCCGGACAGCCTGGAGATAGATCGGAGCGAAGAGATAAGCCCTCCCGCCGCTCCGAGCACGCCGAGGATTGCGCCCGCCGCAACGACCCACTGACCCCAGCCGCACCGGTCTCTAAGCCAGACGGAGCCGAGAATGAAGAGCAGCAGAGGCGCAGCCACAGAGAGCCCGAGCTGAGAAAGCCAGAGAAGAGCAGAGGCAAGCCTGAAGCCGGATTTCATAAAATCACCCGTTGCATAATACTCTTCATATTGTACAATAACCGCCGGAAAAAAGCAATAATTATTTATTGAAACTAAACGAATGCCTGAATAAAAACCTGCAAAATGCGCAAGCTACCGCTATTATGATGATTTCGTTTATACGGACGGTCATTACCTTCTCCGTTTTGTTTTTCGCGATGCGTATAATGGGAAAACGTCAGCTCGGGGAGCTTGAGCCTATCGAGCTCACCGTGGCGATCCTCATCTCCAACCTCGCCTCTCAGCCACTCGCGGATACCGGCACTCCCCTGCTCTACGGTCTTATTCCCGTTCTGACTCTCTTATGCCTTCAGGTGATAATAACTCTCATATCCGCAAGAAGCATCAGGCTTCGCAGGATACTCGGCGGCAACCCCTCGATAATAATAGAGAACGGCAGAATAGACCAAAATGAGCTTAAATCAAGCCGCGTTTCACTCGACGAGCTTTTTCAGGAGCTGCGCGGTCAGGGCTATACCGACGTGTCAGAGATAAAAAGGGCTGTGCTTGAAACAGACGGGAGCCTCAGCATAATCCCCTTCGACCGCTATGCCCCGGCCACGCCCGACGCTCTCGGCATACAGGTAGAGGAGAAAAAGCTCGCGACCGCGGTAATCTCCGACGGAAGGCTGCTCTCGTCGAATCTCAAGAGCCTTGGGCTGAATGAAAAATGGCTTTACTCAGAGCTGAGGAAAAGCGGCATTTCAAAACCGAAGGACGTTTTCCTTATGACGGTCGACTCCGATAACAAGGCGTCTGTGATAAAAAAGGAGACCGGAAAATGAAAAAAGAGTTATTCACCTTCGCTCTTCTTGCGTCCATCCTCATTTTTTCCGTAATCAACTCCGTTTTCATATCGGACCTGACCGCGAAAACGGGAGAGCTTTTATTGCTCGCTGCAGAGGACGAGACCTCGGCGGAGAAACTGGTATCGGAGGCTGAAGCTTTATGGCGCAGGCACGATTCGTATCTCTCGGTCGTTCTTCGACATTCCGACATAGACGGAATAGAAGATGCGATATATGAGATAAGGAGAAATATCGTCTCCGGGAATATGGCGGGCGTCGCTCTCGCGGCGCGGATGACAAACGAGCGTTTAAAGTCTGTCGCCCGCTTTGAGCAGCCGCGAATAGGCAGCATTTTTTAAGCGCCGTCCGGCAGAAACCGGGCGGCGCTCAGCCTGTTTACTTGTGTACTCCACGCCTGAACGCCTCGACCGTCGCCTCGGTCTCGTCGAGCCAATAGGGTCTTGCGGGAACGTCTCCGTCGTAGTCTGCGGAGGAGAACCATACCGCCGCCTTTATCCGGGGATAATCGGGCAGTGCGGCGAACATACCGTCTATCCACTCAGCCTTGTCGCCGCCGAAGCTTGAAGAGGCGAATTCGGTTATCATCCACGGGAACTCTGAGAAGAACGGGGCGTATTTATCCTCGACCGCGTCGTATATCTCGCGGAAGCTGCGCCAGGTCTCTGCCTGCCAGCTGTAGTAAGTGCCGTTGTTATAGCCCGTCACTCCGAGCATATGCACATATTCGTTGCCCGGATAATAGCAAAGCGCGTCGTTCCACTTGGCGGGCGGGGCGCTTCTGTCGTGCGGATTGAATACCCAGATGCAGTTATCGACTCCCTCCTCGCGGAAAATCCCGTAGATCTTCGCCCACGCCTCCTTGAAAAGCTGCGGGTCGCAGAGATTGACAACACCGGAATAGCTCGTCCAGTCGGAATTCATCTCGTTGTTGAGCCGGAAAATGAAGGGTCTGCCCCAAGCCGCCGCCGCTCTCGCAAAGCTTCTTATAGGTCCGTCCTCCGCTCCTGTGACTATATCAAGAAGAGGAGAGCGGGCGCAAAGATCCGTGTTGTTGTTCGCCGTCATCTGATAGGTGAGCTCGACCGTCTTTCCCGACGCCGCAGCCTTATCCATAAACTCCGCCGGAAATTCCATATTCTCATGGATATAGCACAGAACTATTGGAAAGGTGAAATCCAGCTTTTTCTCAAGCTCCGGTATCTCGCTGTCGATACCGTTTTCAAAGATATCGCCTGTGAAGATACCCCATTTCAGCTCTGTGCCGCTCTTCAGCTCATCATAGAGCTTTTTCGTTTCCTCAGTCCAGTTTTCGTCCGGCACAGGCTTATAATCAGTTGAGTAAACGCCCTCTCCCGTCGGATCAAAGGAGCGCATGCCCTTGAAAAGGGTCAGAAAGTCGGGTCCGACGTCGCCCCACTTTCCGCTGTCAAAGCGGTAAGTAACGCGGATATACTCCCTGCTCCCCGTGTAGTGGACGCAGTAGAGATAGCGGTCGAACTTTGCAGAGCCCGGCTCAGTCAAAACGGCCGAGATAATAAGGTCGCCGCGGCTGTCAGTTGTCACGGCGGAAACGACTCCGTTGTTCTTAAGCCAGCTTTCGTCTCTCAGAAAACGGTATTCATAGTGCTCAACGTGGCTCTCAACCGAATTGGAGCGGTAAAACGGGAAAAATGTGGAGAGCTCGAACTTGACGACGTCCTTCAACCCGGCGTAAGTCGCAGTCTCTCTTGAAACGGTGCAGTCAAAGCCGTCGCCGCCTGCGAAGGTATAAAGCGGCGACAGCGAGAAGTCGAACTCGGTCCCGGCGGGAAAATCGAGCTGATATCCGTCGAGATAATTAACGAGCCTCGTTGTCTTCCCGTCTCTGTATACCGATTTGCCGTCGCCCTTGCCGGAGTAAACGTCCTGAGAAGCAGCTCCGTTAAGGTATCTCTCAACAGTATAGCCCTCGCAGAGCCCTTCGGTCTCTCTTCCTGCGTCCACCGTGGATACTCCGAGCACACCGTGTATGAAGCCGCGCTTTATTGACAGGAGCTTCGGATTCTGCGTCGTTATCAGCTCCCAAACGACGGCGGCGAGCGCCAACAGAGCTATCCATTTTAGAAGCCTGAGCCAAAGAGAGCTTTTCTTCCCCTCGGCTCTCATTTCTCCATAAGGAGCTTGTTCAGCTCTTCCATAAACGTGCTTATATCCTTGAACTGCCTGTAAACCGAGGCGAAACGGACGTAAGCGACCTCGTCGACGCTTTTGAGGCGCCTCATAACGAGCTCGCCGATGCGCGTTGACGGCACCTCCCGCTCAAGCGAATTCTGGACCTCGAGCTCTATCTCGTCCGCTATCGCCTCGATATCGGCAAGGCTTACCTGGCGTTTGTCGCAGGCGCGGACCATGCTGTTTATGAGCTTCACCCTGTCGAAGGATTGGCGGCTGCCGTCCCTTTTGATAACGACTATCGGCATATGCTCTACGAATTCATAGGTGGTAAATCTCTTCTGGCAGGAAAGGCACTCCCTTCTCCTGCGTATAGTCTCGTCGTTCGGTCTGGAATCTATGACCTTACTCTCGGCAAAGCCGCAAAAAGGGCACTTCATTCTTTATCGCCTCCGAATTTTTATCTAACTATAGAAGTTTACCACATATTTTGTAAAATGTACATAAGAAAATCGATATTTATTCAGATAATCTGTCGTAAACCACATCATATAGGGATACGGGAAAAACCGACCCTTCGGAAAACGCCGCGATCATGCTCTCGACCTCGCTTCTCTCGTTTGAAACGTCGGTAACAACAGCGCGCTCCGCCCATTCCAAAGCCTCTATCATTATCCCGTAGCTCCCGCGATATTCGATGAGCGAATAGACGAGCGTAACTCTCCCGCTCTCGCTGAAGACTGTCGTCCGCCTCAGTTCCGTGAATTTCAAGTCTCTTCCCCTCCCTTCGTTCTCAGGAGGTATTATTGCATATATTTCCTTATTCTTCCACATCTTTTCATCGCAAGTTCCGCCATTTTTCGACATAAAATGCGTTATCTGAAATTGGTAATCATTTCGCCTTGAAACGCTGCAAAATGCCGGGTAATATAAAAGAAAAAATCCCGAAATTCGGGATTTAGATAAGGTGACGTCTATGAAAAAGTCTTTATTCCGGCTTTTCTCCGGCAGGATTCCGGAAAGGTCGCGGAAGTTCATGCGCATATCGCTCGCCGTATCGGATACGATCCTCGCCGCAGCGCTTCTTATCGAGGTCTATGCCGGAGGTCTGAGCCTCTCTACATATTCCGCACACCGTATGGCGGCGGAGCTCTACAGGCTGCCCTGCGCCGTACTGCTGTTCGGCTGGATACTCGCCTTCGCCGCGGCCGAGTAGATCTCATCCTTCGTATAGAGCGCGTTCAACACGTCGAGAAATGCGTTCGGCGAGAGTCTCTCCGGAAGTCCGAGGTATCTTAGAAGTGCCTTTCTCTTCAGTGAGCTGTCCCTGCTCCCGGAAAGTCCGAGGAGATAGAGGTCTGTTTTACTGACCTCTTTCTCTTTTTGCTCTGCGCTCTCTCCCTCAAAGGTCGCCCCCGCTCTTCTCAGCGCGTCGACTATCACTTCCTTCTCCATACCCTCGACGCCGAGCTTGCCCTCCTTCGAGGGCGCTCTTTTGCGCTTTTCCTTGCCCGCAACGTCCGGTATATAAGCCATTTTTACGTTTATTCCGCCGAGCATTCCCTTCAGGTGATTTCGGATCAGAAAGCCTGCGGAGTCGCTGTCTGTCAGGATAACGAGACCTCTCTTCTCTCCGAGCCGTCTTATAAGCTCAAGCCTCTCCGCATCCGAGAATATTCCGAAGCCGCCCGTCTCCACGATATCTGCGTTTACCGCCTGAGACACGGCGTTTTTATCGTAGCGTCCCTCGACGACAATTATCTCTCTTATACTATCCATTCGCCGCCTCCGAGAGCTCTATAATAAGCTCTGCAAGCACAGCCTTATCGCTGTAGGAAACGGAATTGAGCTTGAATGCGGCGTTTCCCGCGATGTCGCACATAGCTCTCGCCTTATCAAGGCTCATTCCCCTTGCGGCCGAGATCAGGTTTCTCGCCTGGAAGTCCCTCATTCTTTCATAGAGGCCGCATAACTCGGCCGCGCCCTTGCCCTCGGTAAGAACCGCCTTGGCGGAGAAAAGCTGGCGGAGCGTCAGCGCTATGCCGTAGCATATCCTGTGCGGCGCCTCCTCCATGCTTATCAGCACAGAGAGCTTGGAAGCCGCAAGATTGTAATTACCCTTCAGTATTGCGTCGGTCAGCTCATAGGTCTGCGCCTCAAGCGTCGGGATAACCACGGCGTCAATATCGCCGCGGCGTATCTCGCTCTCCCTTGAATATGCGGCCACCTTCTCGATTTCCCCTGAAAGCGCGGTCATCATCCCGCCCGTTATATAGGCAAGATAGTCCGCGTCGGCGTCGGAGACGTATTTATCTCTGGCGGCAAAATGCTTTTTGATCCACCGTCTCAGAACGGCGTCCTCCTGCCTCGCGAAAAGAACGCTTGTGAAGAGCTTTTTGAGCTTCTGGTTGCATTTGAGCCTCCCGTCGAGCTTCATCCCGTTCTCATCGAGGATAAAAACGACGCACAGATACTCCGGTATATCGGAAAGCAGCTCCGCAAGCCCCAGTGCCGTCTCTTCGCCGAGCTTTGAAAAGTCGTAATCCGCTATCTCAACGAGGGCGAAGTCGGAAAAAACGGGCATCATCTCAATAGCGTCGGCAAGGTCCGGGAGAGTGAGAGTTTTTCCGTCAAGCCGCCTGTCGTTGAACTCCTCCGTACCCGGCTCGATCTTTTTTCTCAGCTCGTCCAGAGCCCATGAGAGCATAAACCTCTCGCTTCCGTAAAAAGCGTACAGCGGCTTATGCCTGCCCTCTTTGAGGTCAAGCCTAAGCTCGTTATATTCTGTGTTCTCAGTTTTCTTAGCCATAAGCAGCACTTTCCTTTGAACTTACGGTGATATTCCCGAAAATATCCGTTCTGTATATCTGAACTCCCGCTTCGCTCAGTCTACGCAGCGTTTCCTCTGCCGGATGCCCGAAGGAGTTCTCCCGCCCAACCGATATTATGCCGATCTCCGGCTTCACGGCGGCTAAAAAGACCTTGTCTGACGAGTACCTTGAGCCGTGGTGCGATACGACGAGGCACTCGATATCCGGAAGCCTTTTCGACGCTGCAAGCTCTCGCTCGATCTCCCCGCTTATATCCGCCGTTACAAGAGCGTCAAAGCCGCTATCGGAAAAGAGCGCGGTAACGCAGCGCTCGTTCTCAGTCTCCCCGCCCACGGGCGCGAAAAGAGTCAGGTCCGCGGCAAAGAAATCGCAGAACAGATCCTCCGAAACGTATATCACGTCGGTTCCGTTTTTCTCGGCGGCGGAAACGAGGGATGCGTGGACAGCCGAGTCGCCGTCGCAGGGCAGCGGAATGGCGAGGGCTTTTACGTTCATCCGTTCCAGAAGGAATTTCGCGCCGCTCGTATGATCCGAATGGTAGTGCGTCAGGCAGAGGATATCTATCCCGTCTCTTCCGAGCCCGTTAATGAAAGAGGCGCACAGCTCTCCCGAACGGTCGAACGATATGCTTCCGCAGTCGATAACGGCGGTGAGCGGTCCGCTCGTCACGACGACGCACTGTCCCTGTCCGACGTCCAGGGCGGTGAGCGTAAAGCCCTCAGCGGTGTCCGTTCTTATCGCTGAGGCGACGAGTATAAGCGAGAGGGAAACGGCTGCGGCGCAAAGCGGAACTATGAGGCTTTTGAGCTCTCTTCGCTTTATGATCGCGGCTATTACGGCGGCATAGGCAAATATGAGCCACATAATAAGGACGGTATTATCGACGTATACGGCGGAAAGCACGCCGCCGGCGAAAATTCTGGCGATAAAGGCAACGTATTT
>CACXBO010000107.1 GCA_902765975.1 Oscillospiraceae bacterium | reverse complement strand
GTCAACCGTTACGGCTACGGCTTCGTCCAGGGCGCAAACGACGCCGCTAAGGAAATGGGCAAGACCGTAGAGGTCAGATACACCTATCAGTACGGCGCTTCCTTCGCAGCCTCCAACGAGCTCCAGACCCTCATCTCCGGCTGGTATCAGAACGGCACTGAGGTCGTCTTCTCCTGCGGCGGCTCAATCTTCCAGTCCATCACCGCAGCCGCTTCCGCTAACGACGGACTTGTAATCGGCGTCGACGTTGACCAGAGCCCCGATTCCGCCACCGTTATCACCTCCGCCATGAAGGGCCTCTCCGCCGCAGCCCAGTGGGCTATCGGCAAGGCCTACGACGGCACCTGGGCTGAGATCGGCGGCAACGGCACCGGCACGAGCCTCGGCGTTAAGGAAGATTCCGTCGGCCTCCCGACCGCTACCTGGAGCCTCAAGAACTACACGGTTGCCGACTATGATGCCCTCTACAAGAAGGTCCTCGACGGCTCCGTCACCATCGACGACGCAGCCCCCAACGCTGAGGGCATCGCCGCCGTTGATTTCTCCAACGTAACGGTCATTTACGAATAATCCGTGCTTTTCAGGGCGTCCGGTCTTTTGACCGGGCGCTTTTTTGCGCGCAAAATCAAGAGAAAAAGACGGCCTGCTTCTTGAAGAAACGGCGCGTTTATGATATGATAAACAAGGGATACTGTGCAGGGAGCAGGAACGATGAACGAGAGACTTTTTGATTTTATCGAGAAGAGCCCGACGGCCTTTCAGGCGGTCGACAACATATCGAAAATGCTCGACGAAGCGGGCTATGAGCGCCTTTCCGAGAGCGAAAGAAAGCCGCTTGAGAGGGGCAGGGGCTATTACGCAACGCGAAATCGGTCGTCGATCATCGCCTTCCGGATCCCGGAGGAGATATCCGGCGGCTTTATGATAACGGCGTCGCACTGCGACAGCCCCGCCTTCAAGCTCCGCGAGAGCGCGGAGGCGGAGGGCGGGAGGTTCACGCGCCTCTCCGTCGAGGGCTACGGCGGCATGATCTATTCGACGTGGCTCGACAGACCGCTCGGCGTTGCGGGAAGAGTGATAGTTAAAAACGGCGCGGGGATAGAGACGAGGCTCTGCGACCTCGGCGGCGCCGTATGCCTTATGCCGAACGTCGCCATTCACATGAACAGAGGCGTTAACAAGGACACAAACTACAATCCGGCGGTAGATCTGCAGCCGCTCTATTCGATGAAGGGCTCGGGCAAGAGCCTAAGAGCGAGGGCGGCGGAGGCGGTCGGAGCCGAGGAGAGGGATATCGCGGCATACGACCTTTTCCTATATAACCCGCAGAGGGGCGTCGAGTGGGGAGACTTTATCTCCGCTCCGAGGCTCGACGATCTACAGTGCGTTTTCAGCTCGGTCGAGGCTTTTTTAGCCTCCGAGGGCGGCTCGGCGATACCGGTCTGCGCCGTTTTCGACAACGAGGAGGTCGGAAGCCGCACGAAGCAGGGCGCGGACTCCACCTTCCTGCGCGACACCCTCTCACGGATAGCCGAAGGCGTGGGAGCCGACCTCGGCGAGCTGCTTGCAGAGAGCCTTATGCTCTCCTGCGACAATGCGCATTCCGTGCATCCCAATCACCCGGAGCTTGCGGACAAGAACGAGGCGCCCTGCCTGAACGGCGGAGTTGTCGTCAAGTTCAACGCCGCTCAGAAATACACCTCCGACGCCGTTTCCTATGCGCTCTTCCGTATGATAGCCGAGGAGGCGGGCGCTGAGCTGCAGAGATACGCGAACAGGCCGGATATCCCCGGCGGCGGCACTCTCGGAAACGTATCAAACGCGCAGGTGAGCCTGAACACGGTCGATATCGGTCTTGCCCAGCTTGCGATGCACTCCGCGTTCGAGACCGCGGGAGCGAGGGACACGGAGACAATGATAAAAACGCTGAAGCTCTTTTTCGAGAAGAGCATTAAGTCGGGAAAGGACGGAGAGTATTCTCTCCTGTGAGATAGATAATGAAATACGACGTTGCAATAATAGGAGCGGGACCCGGCGGCATATTTACCGCCTACGAGCTGCTCAGGAGAAGACCGGATGCGAAGATAGCTCTCTTCGAGGCGGGAAATCCCCTTGAAAAGCGCCGCTGTCCGATAGACGGAAAGAAGATCAAAAAGTGCATCGGCTGCCAGACCTGCGCCATTATGAACGGCTTCGGCGGGGCTGGAGCCTTCTCCGACGGGAAGTATAACATAACGAACGATTTCGGCGGCACGCTGTATCAGTACGTCGGACGCGAGACCGCCCTTGAGCTTATGCGCTATGTGGACGAGATAAACCTCGCTCACGGCGGAGAGGGCACGAAGCTCTATTCGACGGCGGGCAGCGAGTTCAAGAAGCTCTGTATGAGAAACGGGCTAACTCTGCTCGACGCCTCCGTGCGTCACCTCGGCACGGATATAAACTACATTGTGCTTGAAAACCTCTACGCCGAGCTGAAGGACGGTATGGATATCTTCTTCAACAGCCCGGTGAGGGCTATCGAGAGGGAAGAAAAGGGCTTTCGAGTTATCTGCGACGGGCGCGAGGCGCAGACGGAAAAATGCGTCGTCTCCGTGGGACGCAGCGGCTCGAAGTGGATGGAGAGCGTTTGCTCGTCTCTCGGAATAGAGACGATGTCGAACAGAGTCGACCTCGGAGTTCGCGTCGAGATACCCGCCGCGATTTTCAGCCACATAACTGACACGCTCTACGAGAGCAAGATTGTATACAGAACGAGAAAGTTCGAGGATCCCGTCCGCACCTTCTGCATGAATCCGAACGGGATCGTGGTGAATGAGAACACGAACGGGATAGTCACAGTGAACGGACACAGCTTTGAGGACCCCTCTAAAAAGACGGAGAACACCAACTTCGCCCTGCTCGTCTCAAAACATTTCTCCGAGCCCTTCAAGGACTCAAACGGCTACGGAGAATCGATAGCGCGGCTGTCGAATATGCTGGGCGGCGGGGTTATAGTCCAGCGCTTCGGCGACCTTGAGAGGGGCAGACGCAGTACGGTGAAGCGTATCGAGGAGGGCTTTGTGCGTCCCACTCTCTCCGCCACTCCAGGCGACCTGAGCCTCGTTTTGCCGAAGAGGATACTCGACGGCATTATCGAGATGATACACGCCCTCGACAAGATCGCGCCGGGAACTGCGAACGACGACACGCTGCTCTACGGTGTGGAGGTCAAGTTCTACAACATGGAGGTCAAGCTAAGCGAGAGGCTTGAAACTCAGATACCCGGTCTGTATATAATCGGAGACGGGAGCGGAGTTACTCATTCGCTCTCACACGCGAGCGCGAGCGGAGTTTTCGTCGCGCGCGAGATAGCGGAAGAAATATGACGCGGGGGGGCGAGCCCGGTGAATTACGAAGTGTTCGAGACGAAGGAGCGCATTTTGGCCGACAACGAGAGAGCGGCGCGCGAAATTAGCGAGATGCTCAGGGAGAAGGGCGCGTTTTTCATAAATTTAATGGCCTCTCCGGGGGCGGGGAAGACGACGACGCTTGAGCGGCTTATCGAGCTACTGAAGGATAAATTCAGAATAGGCGTTATGGAGGCCGACGCGGACGGAGAGACAGACGCCGCGAGAGTAGAGGCGGCGGGAGCGAGGGCTATCCAGCTCCACACCGGCGGGCTCTGCCATATGGACGCGGATATGACTAAAAGAGGGCTTGAGAGGCTCGGTACCGACGGGCTCGATCTCATATTTCTCGAGAACGTGGGAAACCTCGTCTGCCCTGCCGAGTTCGACACAGGCGCGGATTTGAAGCTTATGATACTCTCCGTTCCCGAGGGCGACGACAAGCCGCTGAAGTACCCGCTTATGTTCACGGTATCTGACGCGCTTATCGTCAATAAGCTCGACACGCTGCCCGTTTTCGACTTCGATATGGAGGCGCTTTGCGAGCGGGTATCAAAGCTCAATCCGGACATGCCGGTCTTCCCTGTTTCCGCAAAGACGGGAGAGGGCTTTGAGGCTCTCGCCGCCTATGTCGAGAGGAGGGCGGGAAAATGAAGATAATAGAGCTGGGAAAAAACGTGCTCGCCGCGAACGGCGCAGAGGCGGAGGCGCTCAGGGAGAGAATGAAAAAGGCGGGCGTGCTGCTCGTGAACCTTATGAGCTCGCCGGGGAGCGGAAAAACGACTCTTCTATCTCGGCTCATACGCGATATGGGCGATACGAGGATAGGCGTTATGGAGGCGGATATCGAGTCCGCAGTCGACGCCGAGAGGATAGAGGCGCTCGGCGCGAGGGCAATACAGGTACACACGGGCGGTATGTGCCATATGGACGCATATATGACGGCGGAGGCGCTTCGCGAGATGGGAGAGGAGGGGCTTGACCTCGTCTTTCTGGAGAACGTGGGGAATCTCATCTGTCCGGCGGAGTACGATACCGGCGCGGGAATGAAGCTTATGATACTCTCCGTTCCCGAGGGCGACGACAAGCCGCTGAAGTACCCTCTCATATTCCGCGAGAGCGACGCTCTCGTTATAACTAAATGCGACGCGCTTTCATATTTTGACTTTGATATCGCAAAATGCCGAGAGAGGGCGAAAAAGCTCAATCCGGCTATTGAGATATATCCCGTTTCCGCAAAGACCGGGGAGGGAATGGAGGCTTTGGAACGGTTTTTAGAAGGCAGGCTTACGGCGTGGAGGGAACTACCTTACAGGGGGGACAGGGTAAAATGAAAGAACAGAAGAACAGAATGGTAAACGAGCGTGACTTTAAGCAGGATCCAAATTACAGGGCGCCGGACAAGGAGAAGGAAAAGCTCATTCTCAAGCTCGGCATGATGATAACCGACAGATACCTCGTTAAATACACGCGCAGCATGAAGACGGACGACCCGGAATACTGGGCGCTCGACGAGGTGCTGACGAAGGAGGAGGCCAAATTCCTTCTAAACTTCAAAAAGACCCGCGTATCCTACGACACGCCGACCCTCGCAAGGATGAACAATATGACCGAGGAGGAGTGCCAGCGGATGATAGACCACCTCTGCTGGGTGGGCGTTCTTGAGATGAACAGGGAGAACGAGGATAAGCATAAGCAGTACAACGTGCCGATCTTCGTGCCGGGCTCCGCCGAGTTTATGATGATGAACGACGAGCTTACGGCGCAGCACCCGAATCTTGCCACCTTCTTCAATCTTATGACGCAGATGCCGCTTGAGAACGTGACTCCGATGATACCCCTCGGAGGCGCGGGAGTCGGTATGCACGTTATACCCGTTGAGAAGGCTATTGAAAATGAGAGCCGGTCCGCGAGCGTCGAGCATATCTCACACTGGCTCAAAAAATACGATAAATACTCAGTCGGTCAGTGCACCTGCCGCAAGCAGCAGTCGATGCGCGGCGAGGGCTCCGGCGAGATAAACGGAGAGTTCTGCATAGGCGTAGGGGATATGGCGGAATACTGCGTCGACCGCAATATGGGCAGATACATAACCTACGACGAGGTTATGGAGATACTTGAGAGAGCTGAGCGCCACGGCTTCGTGCATCAGATAACCAATATCGACGGCGAGGAGAAGATAGTCGCCATCTGCAACTGCGCTCCCGGCGTCTGCAACGCCATCAGAACGAGCCAGCTCTACAACACGCCGAATATGTCGCGCAGCGCATACAGAGCCCACGTTGAGAAGGAGAAATGCGTTGCCTGCGGCAAGTGCGTCGAGGTCTGCCCCGTCGGCGCGGCGAAGCTCGGTCAGAAGCTCTGCACGAGGGAGGGAGAGGTGAAATACCCGCTCACCAAGCTGCCGGATTCAAATAAGTGGACTGCGGACAACTGGAACGTCAATTACCGTGAGGACGCGAAGATAAACTGCTACGATACCGGCACCGCGCCCTGCAAGACAGCCTGCCCTGCCCATCTCGCCGTACAGGGCTACGTCAGGATGGCGGCGGAGGGCAGATATATGGAGGCTCTCAAGCTTATTAAGCAGGATAACCCATTCCCCGCCGTCTGCGGAGCCGTCTGCAACCGGCGCTGCGAGGACGCCTGCACGAGAGGGACCGTCGATCAGCCTGTCGCGATAGACGAGATAAAGAAATTCATCGCCGCGCAGGAGCTCTCGGCGGAGCGGAGATACGTTCCCGTATGCGAGAAGGACGACGGAGGCATGTGGGGCCCAGACTATAAGATGGCAGTCGTCGGAGCCGGCCCCGCGGGTCTTTCCTGCGCCTACTACCTCCGCAAGCGCGGCTACGACGTGACCGTTTTCGAGAAGGAGAAGAGAGCGGGCGGTATGCTCACGAACGGTATACCCTCGTTCAGACTGGAAAAGGACGTTATCGAGGCGGAGATCGACGTTCTCCGTCAGATGGGCGTTGAAATACGCTGCGGAGTGGAGGTCGGACGCGACGTTACGATAGACTCTCTCCGCAGGGACGGATATAAGGCGATATATATCGCCATCGGACTTATGGGCGGACGCAGAGCCGGAGTTCCCGGCGAGGATGCGAAGGGCGTTGAGAGCGGAGTTGACTTCCTTAACCGGATAAATCAGGATAACGGTCTCAGGCTCAGGGGCGACGTTGTCGTTATAGGCGGAGGAAACGTCGCCGTGGACGTTGCGCGAAGCGCCGCGAGAGCGACTGACGGCAAGGTCACCATGCTCTGCCTTGAGAGCGAAAAGGAGATGCCCGCAGCCGCCGACGAGGTCGAAGAGGCGAAGGAGGAGGGCATCGAGGTCAGAAACGGCTGGGGTCCGAAGGAGATACTCACAGAGGACGGAAAGGTCACGGGAGTCGTATTCAAGAGATGCACGAGAGTGTACGACGAAAACCGCAGATTCTCCCCGGAGTACGACGAGAACGACACGGTAACTGTAGAGTGCGAAAGCGTCCTCGAGGCCATAGGCCAGAGCGCGGCGTGGGGCGGACTGCTGGACGGAGTGGATATTGCGAGAAAGCCGAACGGCGCGATCATCTACGATCCTGTCACCTTTGAGACGAGCGCGAAGGATATTTTCGTCGGCGGCGACATAGCCTACGGAGCCCGCTTCGCTATCGATGCGATAGCCTCCGGAAGAGCGGGAGCGGAGAGCATGCACAGAGCCGTTCACGAGGGTCAGAGCCAGAGGATAGCGCGGGATCTCCGCGAATTCAGGGAGCTCAATAAGGACGATATTGTTATCGAGAGCTTCGACAACGCGAAGCGCCAGATACCGGGCAGAAAGCCGGGAAAGGCCACGGAGACCTTCCGCGATCTCCGCCTGCCGCTCACCGAGGAGCAGGTAAAAACCGAGGCGGCGCGCTGCCTCGGCTGCGGAGCTACCGTCGTCGATCTCAATCGCTGCATAGGCTGCGGACTCTGCACCACGCGCTGCGAATTCGACGCGATACACCTGACCCGCGATCTGCCCGACGCCTCGAATATGATACGCTGCGAGGATAAGATGGGCAAGGTCGCCGCCTACGCCGTAAAGCGCGAGGCGAGGATACTTTTCGGAAAGAAGAGCTGATATGCACGAGATGGGCATAGTCCTCCACCTTGCAGAGACCCTGAACGAGACGGCGAAGGAGCAGAGACTGACGAGGATAGGCTCCGTTACCCTTCAGGTCGGAGAGGTGAGCGGGATAATGACGGATTATTTCATCGACTGCTGGAATTATTTCAAGCCGCGGCATCCCGTCCTCGCTGATAGCGAGCTGAGGCTTGAGACTATCCCCGCCGTTACCTGGTGCGACGGCTGCGGCAGGACCTACGAGACTGTTAAATACGGGCGCGAGTGTCCCTACTGCAAGTCCGGAGAGACGTGGCTTCTCTCGGGAAACGAGTGCATTATCAAGGAGATAGAGGCGGAGAGCGAGGACGGAGAAGAGGGCGAGAGCTCTTTTGAAACGGAAGACCTGAATTGAACGAACGCCGCTCCCCAAAAGGGAGCGGCGGTGTTTTTTATTCAGCCTGGCTGTACGCTGCGGCTACGGAGGCTATATGCGCCCGCATTTCACGCACTACGCTTTCCGGCGCGGTTATCCGCGCCTCGGCGCCGAAGCCCGTTATCCATGCGAAAAACTGCGGGCTTACG
>CACXBO010000106.1 GCA_902765975.1 Oscillospiraceae bacterium | reverse complement strand
CCGTCTCTGTCGTCGGTCGAGGGCTTTATGAGCCACACGGACATACCGCGCTCCTCGTAGTTGAACTGGGTTATAAGAGCCTGAGCCGATTTTGAAGAGCCCATAGCCCCGTATTTGAAATAAAGCTTTGCCATTATTATCTTCTCCCGAGGTATCCGCGTATGCGCTCAAGCACCATCTCGAGGGCGACGGTGTTGCGCCCGCCCTCGGGGATTATTATGTCAGCCCTGCGCTTCGAGGGCTCGACAAATTCCTCGTGCATGGGCTTTACAGTGGTGAGATACTGCTCTATCACGCTGTCGAGTGTCCTGCCGCGCTTTTTTACGTCGCGGACTATGCGGCGGAGTATCCGGACGTCGGCGTCGGTGTCGACGAAGAGCTTTATGTCGAGCTCGCGGCACAGCTCGGGCTCTGCGTAGATTAGTATGCCCTCCACTATCAGAACGCGGGCGGGTTTTATGAGCTCGGTCTCTTTAGAGCGGTTGTGCACGGTGTAGTCGTAGACAGGGGCCTCTATCGCCCTGCCGGACTTGAGCGCACGAAGATGCTTTAAGAGCAGGGGAGTGTCGAAGGAGTCGGGGTGATCGTAGTTGAGGCGGCACCTCTCCTCATAGCTCAGCTCGTTATGAGCCTTGTAGTAGCTGTCGTGATGGATGACGGAGACGTCTGAGCCGAACTCGGAGATTATCTTCTTGGTTATCGTCGTCTTTCCGCTGCCTGTGCCTCCGGCTATGCCTATTGTGAGGATATCCATCCCTATCCCGCCTTTCCTTTTTTCTAATTGTAACACAAAGAAACTTATCTGCAAAGTCTATTTTCGGAAATTGACATTTCCCGCCGATGTTATATAATTAACGCATAATAAATTATAAGGAGGCATAACGCAATGTCTGTTCCAACACCTCACAACACGGCGAAAAAGGGCGAGATAGCTAAGACCGTTCTCATGCCCGGCGATCCGCTTCGCTCGAAATTTATCGCGGAGACCTTTCTCACCGATCCCGTTCTCGTTAACAACGTGCGCGGAGTCCAGGGCTACACCGGCACGTGGAAGGGCGTTCCGGTAACGGTGATGGCTTCAGGCATGGGCATACCCTCTATCGGCATCTACAGCTGGGAGCTATACACGGAATACGGAGTTGAGAACATTATCCGCGTCGGCTCCGCCGGCGCGCTCCAGGACGATATCCACGCTATGGACATCGTTATAGCGCAGGGCGCCTGTACCGACTCAAACTTCGCGCACCAGTTCAAGCTGCCCGGCGACTTTGCCCCGATAGCGGATTACGAGCTTATGAAGACGGCTGTCGACGCTGCGGAGAAGAAGGGCGTCAGGGTTAGAGTGGGCAACGTTATGAGCGCGGACAACTTCTATTCCGACGGCTCGGACGGACCGGATCCGTGGAGGAAGATGGGCGTTCTCGCCGTGGAAATGGAGTGCGCGGGGCTATATATGAACGCCGCCCGGCTCGGCAAGAGGGCGCTCGGAATCCTGACGATATCAGACCACCTCTATCTGAATGAAAACCTGCCCGCCGAGGCGAGACAGACCTCGTTTACCCAGATGATGGAGATAGCTCTCGATACCGCGGCGGCTATGTCGGAAAAATGAATGGGAGCGAATTGCACAAAACAGGACGGCTTTATTAGTGTAATTCGACATTTCCCGATTTAGATCCGCTTTTTTCTTGATTTGCCCGACATAAAAATGTTATAATATGAGAAACGCGAAGTATTCGCGCGAAAAATAAAAATGGAGGAATGTACAAATGAAAAAGCTTATTGCTCTCCTTCTCGCTCTCGCAATGATCTTTGCTCTTGCCGCCTGCGGCAACGGAGGCAAGAAGGATGAGGGAAAGAAAGCCGGAGCCGACGATATCGCCGACACCATGGAGTCAGCCGACGGCACCTATAAGGTAGCCTTCGTTACCGACGTCGGTCAGCTTAAGGACAAGAGCTTCAACCAGGGCACCTACGACGGAGTTAAGCTCTATGCCTCCCAGAGTAACCTCAGCTATAAATATTATCAGCCCGCCAACGGCGATCAGGCCACCGACGACGACCGCTACGACGCTATGAAGGCCGCCGCAGAGGCAGGCGCGGAAGTTATCGTTTGCGCCGGCTTCATGCAGGCCGGAGCTCTTGAGAAGGCCGCCAAGGAGTTCACCGCCGTCAAGTTCGTCTTCATCGACGGATGGGATATGGGACTTGCCAACGTTGCGGGTATCGCCTTTAAGGAAGAGCAGCCCGGCTACTTCGCCGGCTACGCTGCCGTTAAGGAAGGCTACACCAAGCTCGGCTTCTCCGGCGGCGGCGGCGGAACCAACCCCGCGGTCAACCGTTACGGCTACGGCTTCGTCCAGGGCGCAAACGACGCCGCTAAGGAAATGGGCAAGACCGTAGAGGTCAGATACACCTAT
>CACXBO010000105.1 GCA_902765975.1 Oscillospiraceae bacterium | reverse complement strand
CTCGAGCCCGAGAACTGGGCTCTCGTCGACATAGCCGACGGCACCTACTACATAGCCGAGTACGTCGGAATCCTTGACAAGGCCGGCCGTACCGAGGCTCAGACCGCTCAGGTCATGGCCTTTGCCGAGTGGTTCGGCGGCGCAGATATGCAGGCTGCATGGGCTGAGGAGTGGGATACCTATCCCTGCAACACCGACGCTGCTTCCGCAGTTTACGCCACCACGCCGGCTATCTACACTATCCCGAACTTTGCGCGCAACGCCGTTGCCGGCACCGATATGAACTATGCCGAGTACGTTGCCGCCCATTCCGCAGAGTGGACCAACATACTCACGAACCTCGGCTTCTACTGGGCAGACAACAACGCGCCCGCAGAGCCCGACTGGGATAACCTCGACTGGGCGACCCTCACTCAGAAGGCCGAATAAGCAGGCGAAAAGGGACTGAGACCCATTAATTCAGGTATGGCGAGTCACTAAATGGCTCGCCATACGCTTTAAAAGAACTCTGCAAAGGAGAAACAGCGTATGGAAAGGCTCAAGGATACCGAGCCAATGATAAAGCTCAAGGACATTGTAGTTAAATTCGGAGACTTTACTGCGCTCCACGATATTAACATAGAGGTCAGGGAGGGAGAGTTCTTCACTTTTCTCGGTCCTTCCGGCTGCGGCAAGACGACGACGCTGCGCACTCTTACAGGCTTCATAGACCCGGCGGAGGGCAGAGTGTTCGTCCGCGGCGAGGATATAACCGACGTGCCTATCGAGAAGAGGAACATCGGTATAGTGTTTCAGAGCTACGCTCTCTTCCCGACGATGACGGTCTACGACAACATAGCCTTCGGCCTCAAGGTCAAGAAGATGAAGAAGTCGGAGATAGATCAGAAGGTACGCACGATTGCGAAGAAGGTCGACCTCTCCGACGAGCAGCTCAAGAAGGCTGTCTCTCAGCTCTCCGGCGGTCAGCAGCAGCGCGTGGCGATAGCGAGAGCTCTCGTTACCGAGCCCGCCATCATCTGCCTCGATGAACCGCTGTCCAACCTCGACGCCAAGCTGAGAGTCCAGCTCCGCGAGGAGCTCAAGAAGATGCAGAGGGAGTTCGGCATAACGAGCATCTACGTCACCCACGACCAGGAGGAGGCGCTGACTCTCTCCGACAGGATAGCGGTCTTCAACAAGGGCGTTATAGAGCAGATCGGAACTCCGAACGACATATACAATCACTCAAAAACCGAATTCGTTTGCAACTTCATAGGCGATATAAACCGTCTTTCCGAGGATATCGTAACGCTGCTCTGCCTCAGAGGCGCAGATCTCGACACGTCTTGGCACCACTACGTCCGCCTCGAGAGGATACACGTGAACGAGCCGGAGAGAAACGGCGTTCTGACCGTCAAGGGCAAGGTCGCGTCGAGGGAATATTACGGACTGTACATAAAGTACTACGTCGATCTGGGCAGCCAGCTCGTCAAGGTCATGGAGCGCAACGACGGAGTGCATATCTACGATGAGGGCGACGAGGTCACGATAAACATAGATCCCGCCGATCTTATGAGCTATCCCCCCACTGAGGAGGCCGAGGCATGACAAACACGCTGAAACGCAAGCCGATAGACGCGACTAACGCGTTCCGCCTGATAGGCGGTCTCTTCTTTGCCTATCTGTTCTTCGGCTTTATGCTCGTGCCGTGTCTCGACACGCTGACGAGCATATTCACAACGAAGGACGCAAACGGGAACGTCGACCCGTTCGCCGTCATCCGCTTTTTCCTCGCCGGAAATATGGGCAAGTTCGTTCTGAACTCTCTGAAGCTTGCCGTACTGCTCGTGATAACGGTCAACGTGGTGGGGATCTCCATCGTGCTTCTGACCGAATACTTTGACATCAAGGGCGCAAAGATACTCAGGCTCGGATATATGACGACGATGATCTATTCCGGTGTCGCCCTCGTTACCGGATATATGTTCCTCTATGCAGGCGACGGAATACTGACGACTGCGCTGAGGGAATCCTTCCCCGGTATCGACACGAGCTGGTTCTCCGGCTTCAACGCCGTGCTTTTCACTATGACCTTCGCCTGCACCTCCAACCATATGCTCTTCTTGCGCAACGCGATAAGAGGCATCGACTACAACACGGTCGAGGCGGCAAGGAATATGGGAGCAAGCCCTTTCAAGGTGCTCTTCAAGGTCGTTTTTCCGACTCTGCTGCCGACTCTTTTCAGCCTTACGGTCATGACCTTCATTACCGGTCTCTGCGCTATGAGCGCCCCGACGCTGCTGGGCTACGACTCGATAAACCCGGAGATAGTAAGGCTCGCTGGCTCGTCCACGGCAGACGAGGCGTTCCCGCAGGCGAGAGCCGCTCTTCTGAGCATCATACTGGCTATGTTCACCATCATTCTGCTCACCGTCCTCTCCCGCTATGAGCGCAAGGGACATTACCTCTCCGTCTCCAAGACGAAGGCAAAGCTCCAGAAGCAGAAGATAACGAATCCCGTCGCCAATGTGCTCGCTCATATCTACGCTTACGTTCTTTTCATAATCTATATGACTCCGGTCGTGATGATAGTAATCTTTTCGTTCCGCTCGTGGGAGTCCGTCAAGGCGAGAAAGCTCACGTCCGGAGGCTGGACTCTGATAAACTACTTCGGAAGTCAGGACTATCAGTACACGGCGTCGAGCGGCAAGATAAAGGTCAGAGAGGGCGCAATCTCGGGTATGTTCTCGAATAAGGACACACTCGGCGGCATACAGACGAGCTTCGTGCTGTCGGTCCTCGCAGCCGCCATTGCCTGCGTGATAGTCGTCGTAGCCTGCAACTACATATTCAAGCACAAAAAGAAGGGACTCGTGCTTGAATACGCTCTCCTGTTCCCGTGGCTTCTCCCGACGATACTTATCTGTTATTCATATCGCATATTCTTCAATTCCAACAGCGTATGGTACGTTTTCAACCAGAATCTCTACTATGAGGACAGGGTGAGGATACTGATAGTACTCGCCTATATGGTGGTCAAATTGCCATTCTCGCTGAGGATGATAAAGGCGAGCTTCTATGCCATCGACGACGAGCTTGAGGACGCGGCGAAGAACCTCGGTTCCGGGCCGCTGAAGACCTTCCTGCGCGTCAAGCTGCCTATCATCCTCCCGTCCGTCCTCGCCGTTTTCGCACTCAACTTCAACGCGCTCTTCACGGAATACGATATGTCCGCCACCTTCAACAGCGCGCACGGCAGGACCTACGCTATGGTGATCCAGAGTATGGTGCGTGACGAGGGCCTGAGCTACACGAACCTCAACGCGTCCGGACGCCGCTGTGCCTCTACCGTGTTCATTATGATCGTGTCGGGGCTAATCCTGTACCTTGTCTACGGCGTAGGGGCGAGAGACCTGTCCGAGCGGCTCGCTATCAGGGACAGGCGTCGAAAACGCATAGACAAGCTGAAAAAAGCGTTCTCCGGAAAAGATAAAAAGGCGGAAGCAGAGGGATGATAAAAAATATATTATTCGATATGGGCAGCGTTCTCGTATCCTTCGATCCCGTCATGTTTACGATGCGCGAGGAGCTGAGCGCGGACGACGCAAGGCTCATACAGGATGAGCTTTTCAGAACGGTAGAATGGATGCAGCTCGACAGGGGAGTGATAACGGACTCCGAGCTGTTCGAGCGGGTGAAGTCCCGCTTTCCCGAGAGACTGCGGCCTGTCGTGGAGAAGCTCATATTTCATTGGGACGAGCCGCCGGTCATGGTCGAGGGGATGTGCGACCTCGTCCGCGAGCTTAGCGAAAAGGGATACGATCTCTACCTCCTCTCAAACGCCGCGATAAGGCACGGGGAATACTGGCAGAGATACCCTGTTTCAAAGTTCTTCGGCGACAGGCTCTTTATTTCATATCAGTACAAAATACTGAAGCCGGACCCGAGGTTTTTCGAGCTTGCGTTAGAAAAATTCGCGCTTGACAGATCTGAATGCCTCTTTATCGACGACGTGCCGCTTAACGCGGAGGGAGCCGTTTACTGCGGCATCGACGCCCTTGTGTTCAAGGGCGAGAAGCGCCTCAGAAAAGAACTCAGAGAAAAGGGCATAGACGTCTGACGCGCCGGGGAGGGCTTTCCCCTCCCCGCAGTTATTAAGTAAGGGGGGAGGAAAATGGCAAAGAGCCGTGAGGATGAGCTTTTCAGAAACAAGCCGGTAATGCGGGCGATAATGGAGCTCGCGTTTCCGACCGTTATAGGTCAGATAATCCTCGTCGTCTACAATATGGCGGACACGTTTTTCGTGGGTCTCACGAACGACGCGGCGAAGCTCACGGCGGTGACCGTCTGTATGCCCGCATTTATGTTCCTCTCCGCAATATCAAATCTGTTCGGAGTCGGCGGAGCGAGCCTTATCGCCCGCTCGATGGGCAGCGGAGACGAAAAGAGGATAGGCCTCGCCTCGGCCTTCGCGCTATGGGGGACCGTCGCCGTAACTCTCGTCTACTCCGCCGGAGCAT
>CACXBO010000104.1 GCA_902765975.1 Oscillospiraceae bacterium | reverse complement strand
TTTCTTCAACGAAAACACTAAGGAACTGCAGCGCCTTATGCTGACTGGAATTGATGAGGTTATCGCCGGTGCGAAGCAGTATACAAAGTACCAAGAGCTTCGCCCGCTTTATGTGAGGTTATCAAACGAGGAACTGCTGTACTTCCAATCTGTTTTAAAGATTAAGCCATTTTGCTCAAATAGTGTGTTGGCGGCAAATGACGACCTGATGAATCTGCTTTTGTACAAGCACATTACTAAATTTGAATCTGATAATCGAGAACTGTTCCATAGCATAGATAATTTTGACGGGATCATCCGCGAGTTGAGCGAGGCTATTGCTAAAAAGCAGAAGTTGACAAAGGAAAAACTGCAAAGGATTTTGGCAAATGGCGTTTATAACATCACGGCCTCGAAGCGTCATGGCGATATTTTGCGTGTATTGGATAGCAAGCACAAATGGAGCGTAAATAGATTTGTCCGCAAATTTGACTTTGAACTGTTCAAGAGCGTGAAGATTTGGCTGTTGACACCGGAAGTCGTGTCTGAGATCATACCCCTTGAAAAAGGCATTTTTGACCTTGTCGTATTTGATGAGGCGTCGCAGATGTATGTTGAGAAAGGCATCCCGTCTATCCTTCGTGCAAAAAAGGTCGTAATTGCCGGAGACAACAAACAGCTCAGACCTTCAAGCTTAGGTGCGGGTCGCGTCGAACTCGATCAAGATGAATTGCCGGATGACGAAGAAACAGCCGCTGCATTGGAGGAGGAGAGCCTGCTTGATCTTGCACGGTTTAAGTATCAGCAGGTGCTTTTGAATTTCCATTATCGCTCCAAGTATGAAGAGTTGATCGCGTTTTCAAACTATGCCTTTTATCAAGGAAGGCTATACGTATCACCAAATATGGAAACCTCTGACAAACCGCCCATTGAAGTGCATAAGCTTGATGACGCCATATGGACTAATCGCTCAAACTATGCCGAGGCAAAATACATTGTCGAAATGCTCAAGGCATTCTTTGAAGAGCGGAAAGCAAACGAAACAATCGGAATCATCACATTTAACATAAATCAGAGGGATTTAATTGACGATTTGATCGACGAAGAATGTGCAAAAGACACGGAGTTTGCCGTCCAAATCCGCACGGAGCTTGCGCGGCGCAAAGACGGTGAGGACATTGGACTGTTTGTCAAAAATATAGAAAGCGTTCAAGGCGACGAGCGCGATGTTATCATTTTCTCCATCGGTTATGCAAGAAACGAGAACGGACGCTTAGTAAGGAACTTTGGATGGCTGAATCAGCGCGGTGGCGAAAATCGCTTAAACGTCGCCATCAGCCGCGCGAAGAAGAAAGTACATATTGTCACGTCAATCAATCCGTCCGAGCTGCAAGTTGAGGACACGAAAAATGAAGGCCCTCGCATCCTTAAAAAATACCTTGAATATGCATTTTCCGTCAGCGCAGGAGACAAAGAAGCGGCAAAGCAGATACTGCTTTCGTTTGGTGACGAGGCGCAGCACGGCGAGATGGTTTCTTTTGACAGTATTTTTGAGGAGCAGGTTTTTGATGCCCTGGTGCAGCGCGGATACCATGTTGATACGCAGGTCGGCATCGGCGGGTATAGCATTGACCTCGCCATAAAGAAAGGCAACGACTATATTCTTGGGATCGAATGCGATGGAAAACTCTACCACAGTTCCAAGTCCGCGAGGGAGCGTGACTATCACCGTCAGAAGTATTTGGAGTCGCGTGGCTGGAGGATACATCGTATCTGGAGTACAAATTGGTGGAAGCACCCGGAAATGGAAATTCAGAAGATTTGCAACCTCGTAGGACAGCCAAACTAAGGAAAGTACGTTCAATATGGTTTGCGCAGAAGATAATTTTCATAGAAATAAAGCAGTGCAAAATCAGGCTAATTTGATAGACTTTTGTGCACATCCACCAACAATTTAGTTTGGATGCCTAATGACAAATATAAAAGATAATTAGTATTAATGCCTCTTTTAATTCCCGTTTCTTTGTGCTATACTGTATGAGTATAACTATCTCTCGGAAAGGGGCGGCAGCCGGTGACGGAGCTCGTAAGCCTTGTAAATACAGCCGAAGCGGTATCTGCCGCCGTGCAGAACGGAGCGGACGCGGTATGCGCCGCCCTCGCCCTTCCGGGAAGACCCGGTCTGAGCCGCGAGGAATTCTACGGCGCCTCCGTATTCTGCCGCGTACGAGGCGTAAAGCTCTACGCCGAGGTGGATATAACCGCGTCGGACTCTGTTTTCGATTCCGTTCTCTCCGCCGCCCGCGCCGCCTGGCTCAACGGAGCCGCCGCGATCAGGGCGTCCGACCCCGCTCTCATCCTCGCTCTCCGCCGCACCGTTCCAGATGCGCCGATACAGGCGGGTGCGCTTATGAGCGTACATCTCTCCGACGCGGAAAAAATCGCCGCCGCGATGGGCGCTAAGCGCACCGTGCTCGCCCCTCAGCTCAGCCGCGATATGATCTCTTCGATAATAAAAAGCGCATCGACCGAGCTTGAGCTTCCCGTACACGGGTGGCTCAGCCCTTCCTGCCCCGGTCTCTTCCTTCTGCCGGCGCTCTGCTCCTCCGGGAGCGAGAGGCGCGGCGGAAATTACAGGGAGAGCCTTTTCCACTACAAGAGCGGCATAAAGGGCTCTCTCCCACTCGTTATGCCCGACCTCTGCCTGCTTTCCATGATAGGCGAGATATCCGGAATGGGTCTCGCCGCCGTAAGCGTCGACGGGCGCGAGAGGCGTCCGGAATACACGGCCGCCCTCACGGGTCTTTACCGCCGTGCGCTCTCAGGCGTCAAGGTGGACGCGGTTGAGGAGCTCACCGCTCTCGAGGCGGTCGTTCCCACTGCGGGCTACACCTCCGGCTTCTTTACCGGAAAAGGCCCCGCAGACTGCCTCCTCTGCTCTGCGAAGACGGCGGAGGACGGCTCCCAGACCATTTCCGAGCTCAGAAAGACATATATGCGCCGCGAATTCCAGCGCGTGCCGGTCAGCTTCACCGCCGAGCTGTCCCTCGGAAAGCCGATAAGGCTCACCGCCTGCGACGATATGGGAAACGAGGCCGTCCGCGAGGGCGGAAAGTGCGACCTTGCCTTCCACCGCGAGCTTACAGCAGCGAGTCTGCAGACCGAGCTCTACAAAACCGGAGGAACTCCCTTCCTCACTCAGTCCGTAAAGGCAAAGCTGCAGAAGAATGTATACGCCGAGCCCAAGGACATATCCGATCTCGTTTTCTCCGCTCTCGCGGAGCTTATGGAAAAGCGCGAGGCGCTGCCGGAGCGCAAGGCAGGCGAAGCCGCGCCGCTCCCGGATCCGGGCGAGCCGTCGTCTCTGCCTCCCGTGCTCACGGTCTCGGTTCTGAGGGCCGCCCAGCTCACGAAAAGGCTTCTGGAGCTTGCGCCGCCCGTCGTTTACGTGCCTATAGCCGAGATACAGTCCGCTCAGGACTCCGTTCTGCCCTTTATCAAGGCCGAGGGCATAACCGTTGTCGCCTCTCTGCCTCCTTTCTTCCCGGACGACGAGAAGCCCCGGCTCACTCAGATGCTGCTGAGCGCAAGGCAGCTCGGGATAGAGGACGCCCAGTGCGAAAACCTCGGTCACGCCCTGTTTCTTAAGAATATGGGTTTTCGTCTCAGGGGCGGCGTCGGGCTCGGGATACTGTCCTCCGGCGATACCGATATTCTCCGCCGTCTTGATTTCAAAAGCTGTCTCCTCTCTCCGGAGCTGAGCTCCGCCGAGGTCTCGGCTTTGAAGAAGCATTTGCCCTGCGAGCTTTTCGTCTACGGCCGTCTGCCCGTCGCCCACTCGCTCTTCCCGCTCTCGTCGGGGCTCAGCAGCGAGGGCTATTCCGGGATACCGGACAGAGACGGCATGGTGATGCCCTCCGTCCGCTCCGCAGCTGGGCGCGAGACTCTCTACTCGTCCAAAAAGATCTTTCTTGCGAGAAAAAGCCGCGAATACATGAATTCCGGCCTCTGGGGCGTGCGTCTGTCGTTCACGACCGAAAATCCGGAGGAGGTGTCTCTCGTCGCAGAAAGATATCTCGGCGAGGGGAAATACGAGCCTGCGAGCTATACCCGCGGTCTGTTCTGAGAATAGTAGACGTTATGACGTTATAAAGGAAAAAGGTGTTTTTATGTCAAGGATAATTCTCGCCTCAAAGTCCCCGCGCAGAAGTCAGCTTCTCCGCGAGCTCGGGATAGGCGATTTTCAGATAATCCCCTCTCTCAGCGAGGAGGAGCCCGACCTTTCCCTCGAGCCCGGCGAGGCGGTAAAGCATATCTCCATGTCGAAGGCGCGAGAGGTCTACTCCCGCATTTCCGACCCTGAGGCTCTCGTGATAGCCGCCGATACTCTCGTGTATCTCGACGGCAGACCGCTCGGAAAGCCTGCGGACGAGGCCGAGGCAAGGGATATGCTCCGCGCCCTGTCGGGCAGGGAGCATCTCGTCGTCACCGGCATAGCCCTCATAACCGGCAAAAGGGCGATAGGCGACTCGGAGGCCACCTTCGTCCGCTTCCGCCCGATGACCGAGGCGGAGATAGCCTGGTACGTCTCCACCGGCGAGCCCATGGACAAGGCGGGAGCCTACGGAGCTCAGGGGAAGGGCGCCGTTTTCATCGAGGGCATAAGGGGCGATTTCTTCAACGTTATGGGTCTGCCCCTCTGCCGGCTTGCCAAAGACCTTGAAGGTCTCGGCATTCCCCTTGTCAGTCTTGTTTCGGAGGGTTGATTCAATTGAAGGACCTGATTTCAAAAAAAGGAATAATAATCGCCGCTATCGCCATAGTGATAGCCCTTGTCGCGGCCGTTACCATGGCGCTCTCCGGCGGCAACGCAGACTTCGGGAGGGTGCTGAGCGAGCCGGTGTTCAAGCCGCTCAAGAGCGCGATGAGCGGGCTTGTAAGCTCGCTTGAGGATATCTACGGCTACATCTACCGCTACGACTCAGTTGTTGCGGAGAATGCGGCGCTGAAGGAGCGCATAGCCGAGCTGGAGAAGGACAGCCGCGAGTACACGGAGATAATCGAGGAGAACGAGCGGCTGCGCTCGCTCATCGGCTTCTCAAGGCGCGGCTCCGACGAGCTGCCCTACGAGCTGAAGGACGTGACCGTAATCTCATGGACGGCGTCCAATTTCTCATCCTCATTCACGATAAACCGCGGCGAGACCTACGGGATCGAGGTCGGAGACGCAGTAATAACCGCCGAGGGCTACCTTGTCGGCACCGTGACCGAGGTGGGCGTCTCCTCCTCCACTGTCGTAAGCATAATCGACACCACAATGAGCGTAGGCGCCATCCTCTCCGATACCGACGAGACCGGCATCGTGGAGGGCGACTTCTCTCTCTTCAAGGAGTCCCGCCTCAAGCTCGGGTATATAGCGAACACGTCCAACGTCTTCATAGGCGACTCCGTGCTGTCCTCCGGAAGAGGCGGCTCGAGTCCCGCCGGTCTCATAATCGGCACCGTCGAGAGCATAAAGGAGGACTCCACCGGTCACGGATCCTACGCCGTGGTGAAGCCCGCCGCCGATCTCTCTTCCGTCTCGGATCTCTACGTTATAACCGATGTAAAGGCAGGCTGAGCTCAATATGTCTGAATCAAGAAAAAGGCTGATGGCGCGAATACTCCTTTTCGCAGTATTTCTGCTCCTGAGCTATATTCTGCAGGGTCTTGTGCTAAACAGGCGGTCTATTTTCGGCGCCAATCCGCTAATTCTCCCCCTCGTTACCGCCGCAGCCGCCATATTCTACGGGCGCGTGACCGGCGGAGCCGTCGGCATCGCCTGCGGCTTTCTCATGGACCTCGCCTATAACCAGCCTACGATAATGTTCACTCTTACTCTGACCTTCGTCGGAATAACCGTAGGCTATCTCGTTGAGACCGTGCTCGTAAAGGGTCTTTTTTCCTACTGCGTCTCGGCTCTTGCGGCTCTCTTCATATGCTTCTCGGTTGAGGCCGTGAGCTACCTCATATGGGGCGGCGCGCCCGCCGCCGCGGTTCTGGACGTAGGTATTCGGCAGACTGCCGCCTCGGCTCTGTTTGCCGTTCCCGTTTACTACGTCGCTCTGGGCATTTCAAAGCTCGTTTAGCCGGAAAGGAGGGTCCTTAATGGACCGAAGCCTGCGATCCTCAAGGATCACTTTTCTCGCCCTGATTTTGGCGGCGCTGACCGCCCTTATGGTTTTCTCCATGTACGATCTCTCCGCCGTACAGGCGGAGGAATACCTATCCAAGCCGGGAACGGCGTCCGTTGCAACCACGAAAACAGTGGAGGCGGCGCGCGGCGCTATCCTCGACCGGAACGGAACTCTTCTCGCCGCGGACGAAACGGTCTACAGCGTAAAAATATCCCGCTCCGCCCTCCTCAAGGAGGATTCTCCGAACGACACCGTTCTCAGTATCGTAAAGGCTGCGAACAGATACGGAGTAAAATACACAGACACCTTCCCCGTCACCATGTCCGCCCCGTTTCAATACGTCGCAAAGCCCACGAAGCTCCAGTCCTCCCGCCTTGAGACCTACCTCGATTACTTCGGACTGAAGCCGGATATAACGGCGCCGGAACTCATAAGCTGGCTGCGCGACCACTATAAGATAAACTACACCGTGACAGCCGAGGACGCGAGGCTCATAATCGGCGTCAGATACGAGCTTGAGATGCGCGTTCTCGTAAACACCTCGGAATATGTCTTCGCAGAGAACGTTTCGACCGATTTTCTGACCTTTGTAAAAACCGGCCGGCTTCCGAGCGTTTCCGTTACGACAGGCTACAGGAGAGTATACTATACCGACTCCGCGAAGCACATACTCGGCTCCGTCGGACCTATCTACGCCGAGGAGTACGAGGCGCGGAAGGGCGAAGGCTACACGCTCACGAGCATAATCGGCAAGAGCGGAGTTGAGTACGCCTTTGAGGATTATCTAAGAGGACGCCCCGGAAAGGTCACCGTCTATTCCGACAGGAACGGAGCAGTTATAGACGAGATCGTCCGCTCTCAGGCAAAGGCGGGCGGAAACGTGTATCTCTCTATCGACATCGGGCTCACTCAGGTGGCGGAAGCCTCTCTCTCTGCTACTATAGCATCAATAAACGAGGCCCGGATCGCCGAGGCCGAAAGGCGCTATTTCGACGGTGAGACGGACACTTATAAATCCCCAGAGCTTGCAGAGGGCGGAGCCGTCGTAGTCGTCGACGTAAACTCCGGAAAGGTGCTCGCCATGGCGTCGTATCCCGATTACTCCGTTTCGACATGGAACCGCGCGACTCAGGGCACCTACGAGCCGGGTTCTACCTTCAAGATGGTCACCGCTTGGGCGGGACTCAACAACAATTACATCTCGCCCGAGACCACGATAAGGGACGAGGGCATATACACGAAATACGAGGACCTCGGCTACGCGCCGCGCTGCTGGGTCTATCCCTCGAATCACGGCAACGTAAACGTCGTAAAGGCGATAGAAAACTCCTGCAACTACTTCTTCTACTGGCTCTCCGACAGGATGGGCATAACCCCGATATCCGAGGCGGCGAAGCAGTTCGGCTTCGGAAGTCCGACGGGTATCGAGATAGGCGAGAAGACCGGCATACTCGCAAGCCGCGAGTATAAGCGCGAGGTGCTTAACGAGGGCTGGTGGAACGCAGATACCCTCCAGGCGTCGATAGGCCAGAGCTATAACCAGTTCACGCCCGTACAGATCGCAAGCTACGTCGCCACGATAGCGAACGGCGGCACTCACTACAAGACCTCCGTTCTGAATTACGTAACAAGCTCCGACTACTCCGACATACTAATAGACAAGGCACCGGAGATATGGAACGTCATCGACGATCCCGGCGGCTACTTCCCCGTCATCCGCCGCGGAATGCGCGCCGTGGTGACCACCGGTACCGCCGCCGCTATGTTCAAGGGCTTTTCCGTGCCGATAGCCGCCAAAACGGGAACCGTCCAGTCCGACAACGCCGCTATGACGACAGGCGTTTTCGTGTGCTACGCCCCGGCGACGAATCCGGAGATAGCTATAGCCGTCGTCGTTGAAAAGGGCGGTTCAGGCTCGGGTCTCACTCAGGTTGCAAGGGATATCATCACAGAATACTTCTCCGCCTCGTCCGTATCCGAAACTCTTGGCATCGAAAATGCCGTTCAGAGATAATTATTATAAAAAATCACCAGATTTTACTTGAAATGTTCAGACTTTTTTAGTATACTGAATAGAAGAGAGATCATAGGGTAGTGGCCTTATCGGGAGGTATCCGTTTGGGAACAGCAATAGTAATGACCTCCGGGAAGGGCGGGACCGGAAAAACGACTTCCACCGCCGCAATAGCCGAGGCTCTCGCCCTGATGGGCAGGAAAACGCTCTGCATCGACTGCGACGTGGGGCTTAAAAATCTCGATCTCTCCCTCGGGCTGACAGATAACGTCCTCTGGGATTTCGGCGACGTGCTTTGCGGCAGGATCGCCGCAGCCGAGGCAGTTATACCCCACGGCGAGATTGAGGGGCTTTTCTTCCTCTCCGCGCCTAATGAGGAAATGCCCGACGATATCGACCCGGGTGCGTTTTCAGAACTGATCGCGTCGCTCAAGGAGGACTACGACTACATCCTTCTCGACTCTCCCGCCGGTCTCGGCGCGGGTTTCCGCCTCTCGGCGGCTGGCGCCGACATGGCGATAGTCGTCTCGACCGGCGATTCAACGAGCCTGCGCGACGGGCAGAAGACTGTTTCAGCTCTCTCCCGCCTCGGCGTAAAGGATATCCGGCTGCTCGTGAACCGCGTCGAGCCGAAAAATCTCCGCCGGATAAACGCTACCGTCGACGATATTATCGACGCCGTAGGCGCGCAGCTTATTGGAATTATTTCAGAAGACCCCTCCGTTTCTCTCGCGGCAAACCTCGAAAGGCCTCTTATGCTCTACGGGGCGAAAAATATTGAAGGTCAGTTCTCAAGAGTAGCCCGCCGCATAACCGGCGAGCGGGTATTCCTCTCGGGACTTTGATACTACTCCATAGAAAAGAAGGTGGCACGAAATGAACATTGCAATAATGGCAGACGATAGAAAAAAAGAGCTTATGGTGCAGTTCTGCATAGCCTACTGCGGGATCCTTGCAAAGCACTCCATATGCGCCACCAACACCACCGGCCGGCTCGTGTCGGAGGCAACCGGACTACCGATAACCTTATACAACTCTTGCGCCTTGGGCGGGGCGCAGCAGATAGGCGCCCGAATAACCTACAACGAGCTGGATCTCGTGCTCTTCTTCGAGGACCCGGCGAAGGAGCAGTCCAAGGAGGTCACCTATCTCTGTCAGCTCTGCGACCAGATGAACGTGCCCTTTGCAACGAACGTTGCGACCGCCGAGGTAATAATCCGCGGTCTGCAGGACGGTCTTCTCGACTGGCGCGATATCGTTAACCCGAAGAAATAAGAGAGAAAAATCGAATGTTCGGGCGGGCGTATTTTTGCCCGCCTATACATTTGCGTAAAAATATGAGGTAACGTCATGGAAAGAATAAAACCGCACACTCTCTCCGGCTTCATGGAGCTTCTGCCCGATGCGCAGCTCAAATTCGACAAGATAGCCGACACGCTCAGGAGAGTCTATTCGCTTTACGGCTTCACCCCGCTCGACACTCCCGTCATAGAGAGCTCCGACGTGCTGCTCGCCAAGGGCGGCGGAGAGACTGAGAAGCAGATATACCGCTTCCAGAAGGGAGACAACGACCTCGCGCTCCGCTTCGATCTCACCGTGCCCCTCGCAAAATACGTCGCGCTCCACCTTAACGAGCTCACCTTCCCCTTTAAGCGATATCAGATAGGCAAGGTATACAGAGGCGAGAGAGCGCAGAGAGGGCGCTTCCGTGAATTTTATCAGGCGGATATCGACGTGATCGGCGACGGAAAGCTCAGCATCTACAACGAGGCGGAGATACCGAGCGTCATATATCGCGCCTTTACCGAGCTGGGTCTCACCCGCTTTGTGATAAGAGTCAACAACCGCAAGATACTGAACGGGTTTTACGCCATGCTCGGCCTTTCGGATATCGCCGGCGACATAATGCGCACGGCGGACAAGCTTGAAAAGATAGGCGCGGGCAAGGTCCGCGCTATCCTGACCGACGATCTCGGCATAGCCCCTGAAAAAGCCGACGCGATACTGGATTTTATGTCCGTTAAGGGAACGAACGCCGAGGTGCTCTCCGCCCTCGAAGGCTACAGGGGCAAAAACGAGGTCTTTGACCTCGGTCTCAGCGAGCTTACAGCAGTTACGAGCTATCTCTCCGCTTTCGGAGTCCCCGAGGAGAATTTCGCCGTCGATCTCACCATAGCCCGCGGGCTCGACTACTACAC
>CACXBO010000103.1 GCA_902765975.1 Oscillospiraceae bacterium | reverse complement strand
GAACAAAAGGGGCGAAAAGCTCTCCATTCTTGGCTACGGCTGTATGCGTTTTCCCCGCTCCGGCGGCAAGATCGACGAGGAGAAGACCGAAAAGCTCATCGTATCCGCCTATGAAAGCGGAGTCAACTATTTCGATACGGCGTATCTCTACCCGGGCAGCGAGGAGGCGCTGGGGCGCATACTGAATAAGCACGGCATACGCCCGAAGGTCAACGTGGCGACAAAGCTGCCGCATTCCGGCTGCCGCTCGCCGGAGGACATAGAGCGTCTCTTCCGCATCTCTCTTGAAAGGCTCGGCACCGAATGGGTCGATTACTACCTTATGCATAATATGTCCTCCTTCGCGCAGTGGGAGAGTCTCAGAGCCGCAGGCGCGGAGGACTGGATAAGGCTGAAGAAGGCAGAGGGCAGCATAAGAAATATCGGCTTCTCCTACCACGGCTCGGTCGGCGACTTCAAGAAGCTGATAGACGCCTACGACTGGGATTTCTGCCAGATACAGTATAACTATGCAAACGAGACCTATCAGGCGGGCAAGGAGGGCCTTAGATACGCCTCCTCAAAGGGACTGCCCGTCATCATTATGGAGCCTCTGCTCGGCGGACAGCTCGCGGCGAAGCTTCCTGAGAAGGCGAAGGCGGAGTTCGTTAAACGCACGGGCGGCGACGCAACGGCCGCGAGCGTATCGTGGGCTCTGCGCTGGCTTTGGGATCAGCCGGAGGTCACGGTGGTCCTCTCCGGAATGAACGAGCCGGAGCAGCTTGAGGGGAATCTCAAGTCCGCCGACCTCGGACTTGCAAGCTCCTTTACCGAGGAGGACAGAGAGATGTTTGCCCGAGTCCTCTCGATATTCCGTCAAAGCTACCGCATACACTGCACGGGCTGTTCCTACTGTATGCCCTGCACGAAGGGTATAAACATCCCCGCCGTCTTCGCCGCATACAACTCCTCATATTCCCAGAGCCTCTTTACCGGTATGTTCGGCTACGCTATGAGCGTCGGCGCGCACGGCAACTTCCCGCACTACGTCTCCGACTGTATCAGCTGCGGCAAGTGCATGCGCCATTGCCCGCAGAAAATAAACATACCCGAGGAGCTGAAGCGCGTAAGGCGCAGGCTCCAGGTCCCGTTTATGAAAACGATAATGAAGATCTACACCAAGCGCGAGCAGAAGTGAGCCGCTTTTCGCGCAAATAATATATCTGTACTGTTTTTTGGACTCATCCTTCCGTATTATGTAAATATAGAAACAAAAACCGGAGGGATAAAGATGAAAAAAGCTGTTCTTGCAATAATACTGGCAATAATACTGACGGGAGCCGGGCTCTGCTGCTTCCGCTCTGTGGAGGTGAACGCCGCACGTGGAATACAAATTGATACGGTCGCGGCGGAAAACGCTCGGGCTGGAGATAAGTAAGGGCGAGGTCATAGTCCGCGCCCCGCTCCGCTGCCCTCTCCGAGAGATAGAGCGCTTCGTGGAAAGCCGTGAGGGCTGGATAAGGCCGAGGCTTGCCGCTTCGATTTCGCAGACCGAGGCGGCTGCCGCCTCTCATCTCAGCGCGGAGGAGATAGCCTCACTCAAACAAGAAGCCCGCGCTTTTTTTGCGGGCCGCTGCGAATACTTCGCCGCACTTCTCGGCGTTGAATATGCGCTCGTCACGGTACGCTGCCAGAAAACGAGGTGGGGAAGCTGCTCAAGAAAAGGCGGCCTCAGCTTTAACTGCCTTCTTATGCTCGCTCCTCGCGAGGTCGCAGACAGCGTGGTCGTCCACGAGCTCTGTCACCTGCGGCATTTCGACCACTCGCCCGCCTTCTATGCCGACGTTCTCTCAATTATGCCAGACTACCGCGAGCGTGAGGCGTGGCTCAAAAAAGAGGGCAGAACTCTTCTTCTGCGCGCTACGTAAAAAAACTCTGAGGCTTAGTGCCTCAGAGCTTTTTCTTTTTCAGCCTTTGAGCTCGGTCAGGCAGCTATTGCAAACGCACTTGCCCTTGAACTCGGTCACGTCCTTCGACTTTCCGCAGAAAATGCAGGTCGGCTCGTACTTTTTAAGAATTACGCAGTCGCCTTCGACGAATATCTCGACCGGGTCCTTCACCTCAAGATCAAGATTTCTGCGCAGCTCGATCGGCAGAACGATGCGCCCGAGATCGTCAAGCTTTCTAACTATTCCTGTTGCTTTCATTATTATCCTTGCCTCACTTTCAGGATCGTCTCTTTTTGATTTCCCATTTATTGTAACATAAAGTCAGAATTTGTCAATAGCGGATTTACATATTTTGTAAATTTTTCTCAGACCGGCACAAAATATAGAGGATCGCGGCGAATCCGGGCGGAAAGGCTCCAAAAAGCAGGAGACCGGGCGATTGCCCGGCCTCCGAGGTCT
>CACXBO010000102.1 GCA_902765975.1 Oscillospiraceae bacterium | reverse complement strand
TCTTGAAAAATTCCCAGAAAAGACGAAGATACAGCATTATTTTCTCACCCCCAGATTCTTGATCAGTATTCCGGCAAGCGCGGAGACGAGAACGAATATCACCGGAGATACAGAGGTGATAAGCGAGACGATAAGCACTGCGGCAAATATCAGAATGCCCCAGATATCTTTAACGGAGGATTTCCACAGCTTCAGCACGGAATTGAAGATAAGAACGCAGACGCAGACCCTTACGCCGGCAAATGCGTTTTTGACCCATGCAAGATCGGCAAAGACTGTGATAACTCCGGCGAGCGCCGAAATGATAACGATGGAGGGAAAAACGACTCCGAGGGTAGAGACGATGCCGCCGATTATTCCTCCGTTTTTCTGGCCTATGAAGGTCGCGGTGTTGACCGCAATGACTCCGGGCGTACACTGACCTATCGCAAAGTAGTCAGCAAGCTCCTCGTCTGTTGCCCACTTCTGCTTTTCGACGACCTCGCGCTGAAGTATGGGAAGCATTGCGTAACCGCCTCCGAAGGTCATTGCGCCGACTTTTGCAAAGGTTAGAAAAAGCTTTAACAGCACGGTTTGCCTCCTTTATTTTTTACACTATTATAGCATAGAGCCCGTGATTTTGAAAGAAAAAAGAAAAAAAGAAGAAATGCGCGGAAAATTAGTAATTATATGTAATTTGCCCATTAATATTGCCAGATCAGCGCCGATAAGTTAAAATCGGGCAATAGGAGGCGATGCTGATGCTTAAAAAGATCGCTGCTTTTTTTCTTGCCGCCCTGTTATTATCCGGCCCGGCAGAGGCTCTTGAGCTTGAAAAAATCGAGAGCGGAAGAATTGAGCTTTACGAGGATATCGAATGCACGAAGGAGGCGATCGCCCCCATCGGAACGAGGACGGTTTACCCCGGCAAAACCTATTACATAAAAGAGCGTTCGTCCGGAAGAGTTTTTTCCGGTACGACCTGCTATATCTACGCTAACGCGGTATATAACGCGCTGTTCGGCGACGTGCCGTTTCACGGCGAATCTGATTCATGGCAGAGCTCAACGAAGCTGCACGGCTATGCGAGATCGGTATCTTACGCTTGCTTTAAGGAGTGGGGAGTCGTACCCGGCTCGCTCATACGCACGACAAAGGAGAAGGACGGAAGTTATAACGGAAATTACGGCCACTCGCTTATCGTTATAGACTACGAAAAAAGCTCGATAACGTATCTTGAGGGAAACGGCGACGGAAATGGGCTTATCAGAATAAAAACGGTGGGCTGGGATGAGTTCAACCGGAGGTTTCTTGCCGGCAAGGGCTGGTCCGTCTCCTTCATTGTCGCGCCCGTTGCAGATCGGCTTATCGGATATTTCAGAAGGGTAAAGAGCTATGAAGGCTTCTCAGACGTCAAAAGCGAAAGCTGGTACTGTGCCGAGATAAGAGAGGCATTCGAGCTCGGGCTGATGAACGGAGTGGAGAGCGGAAGATTTCTTCCCGAAGGAGAGCTTACAAACGCTCAGGCCGTGACGCTCACTGCACGGGCGCTCAGCCTCTACTGGGGCGACGGAGAGAGCTTTGACGGAGAGGGAAGGTGGTACGAGCCTTATTACGGTTACCTTGAAAAATGGGGAGAGACCTTAGACCGGAAGAAAGCGGCGGAAAAGATAACGAGGGGAGAGCTTGCGGAGCTTATCTGCAGATTCTTTCCGAATAATGAACTCGAAAAGCTGAGATTTCCGAATGAAAATATTTACAACGAGTCTGTCGCCCGGCTCGCTGAGGCGGGCGTGATGATAGGAAGCGGCGGAGAAATGAGAGAGAACGACACACTTAAACGGTCTGAAGCCGCAGCGATACTCGTTCGCCTTGCAGACAGAGCGAAACGGAAAAAATAGCATCCCGCCAAATTTATGGCGGGATGCATAGCTTATTCATCGATGGGTAGCTCCGGCTCTTCGGGCTCGGTTGGTTCCTCAGAATCATCTGCACCGGACGGCTCCTCGGGGTTCTCGGGTTCCACGGGCTCCTCTGGATTCTCGGGCTCCTCTGGATTCTCCGGTTCCTCGGGCTCCTCGGGAGGTTCGGGCTCGGTTTTAACAGGCTCCCACTGGGCAGCGTAGACCTCTGTATCCGTTACCGTATCCGAGAGCTCGGGATACCAGCCCATAAAGACATAGCCGTCCCTTTGCAGGCTGCCTCGGAAGGAGGGCGTAGGCTCGCCGGCGTGAAGGCCGTAGAATACCTGATCCTCAAAGACGTTTGCGTCGGATACTCCGTCCGTATAGATTATCGTGTACTCCGGCTCGGGAGGAGCGTCTGCGACGTAGATGAACTCAACGGTGTTGTCGCTCAGATATGCGTCGAGAGTGATAGTGACCTTCTTGTCAGAGGTGAGAGTGTAGCCCTCTACAGTTTTTGCCGTGACAGTTACGTCGCGGCCTGCCGCGTGTTTGCCGACCTCTTCATAGTAGAGAACTTCCATTCCGCCGTCGGGATAGAGAACGAGACCGCGTGCATAGTAGGAGACGGGAGCGCCGACTCCGGGCACCGTGCGCTGGTCAGTATCGCTCGGAACGGGGAAATCCTTGTTCGGCAGGTCCTCGTGGACGAGCTCCATAACGTCCTTCCAAATTATATTTGCCGGGCTTCCGCCCTTTGTCGGTATAGCCTCCGGTCTGTCGTATCCGGTCCAAACAGCGCAGACGTAATAGGGAGTATATCCGACGAACCAGCGGTCGTTGTTGGAGGTGGTGCTTCCGGTTTTTCCTGCGCAGGTCATATTGTTAAGCTTGGCGCTCTTACCGGTACCGACAGTCATAACCTCTTTCATAACGTCGGTCATCCAGTACGCCGTGCTTTCGTTTTGGAATACGGCTTTGGAGTCGGGGACGTTGTTGTAGATGAGAGCTCCTGTGGAGTCGTAGATCCTTGAAAACGTCCTGCCCTCTGTGAAAACCCCGTTGTTGACAAAGATAGAGAAACCGGCAGCCATCTCGCGCGGAGTCACTCCGTAAGTCTGCTGACCGAGGGCAAGGGCGGAATAGACCTTATCCTCCGGCTCAAGGCTTGTAAAGTTCAGCTTATCGGTAAGGAAATCGTAGGATACGTCGAGTGTGAGCTGATCCAGCACCTGAG
This sequence comes from Oscillospiraceae bacterium, assembly GCA_902765975.1. Classification (GTDB taxonomy): domain Bacteria; phylum Bacillota; class Clostridia; order Oscillospirales; family Oscillospiraceae; genus RUG626. Next base: position 551 of record CACXBO010000102.1, on the reverse strand, counting down.
CGGCGACGGTATTTTTCGACTGCTGGATAGCGTAACGAACGGTTATAACTCCGGAATACGTTCTGTCCGCGTTCTTAGGATACCACTTTGTGCCGCGAAGCTCTATATCCGGCTCGTCCTCATAAGTCGTGTCGAGAGTGAGAAGCCCGGTATCCATCGCGGGTCCGTAGACGGACAGCGGCTTGATCGAAGAGCCTGTCGGCCTCCTTGCAAGCTTGCCGGAGGCTCTGTTAAGACCTCCCGCGGCCTTTTCCGTTCCGACTCCGCCGCATAGAGCTACAATGTCTCCGGTGTATGGGTTCTGAATTACGATTGCAGACTGGAGCTGCTTTCCGGAGGCTGAAGGACGGTCAAAATTCTCAAGGTTCCGATATATCGAATCGACCTTGTTCTGGATATCCATATCGACGCAGCTGTATATACTGAGTCCTCCGTGATAGAGGAGGAAATTGGCGTCCCATTCGGAAATGCCCCTCGTTTTTATCAGGTAGTCGCGCACGTCGCGGATAACTGTGTCGACGTAATATGAGTAAACCGTGACTCCCGTGTTG